>NZ_JAYMEU010000017.1:0-98865 GCF_037029575.1 Alteromonas sp. CH_MED4-4
TCACCTCCAAGTCATCGACTCACCACCACAATGAGTCGGACAGTGCTTTCGCACTACGCGCCATGCCCGGCGCACGATATAAAAAAAGCAGCTAAAAAGCTGCTTTTTGATATCTGTGTAGACGTTACATTGTGTAATTTACGCCTAGGTAGAAGAAGCGTCCTCTAGGCCCTGCCGGTCTCGACAATGTGCCAAGGTAAGGATCTTCCTCAAACGCGTTATTGATACCACCATATACTTCTAGACTATCTTCAAAAGTGTATGAAACAGAAAAATCATGCACCAATGCAGAGCCAGTGTGGGTTTGACTGATAAAATCAGGATCACTCTCGATATCCTGGTTTTCTAGCCCAGGAAGTAGCTGGCTTCCTTCGTAGCGTCCTCTCCACCCAACAACGAGTTCACCAATTATATAGTCTGCACTCATGTTTACGATCCACTCTGGTCGCCCAAACGTTCCAAGAACATCAGTGACTTCGTCAGGTGCACTCACATCCCTTACTTCATCATTTTTGAGGAAGTTTGTTCCGTTGATAGTGAATTCAATTCTTCCGTCTGTGTCGACTAATTTAGCTAACTCAAAGCCATAATCTACGCGGAAATCAATACCAGATGTCTCTACCGCTGCAAGGTTGATAAACCCTGAACGAAAATCTGTGATAAATCCATTTGTAGCATCACGGTCAATTGCGTCACAAAATTGGTTGTTGATTGTTGGCGCGTCTACGCAGTTAGATGCAATGTCAAAACCAGTAAGGCTATCAATCAGGCCATCAATTTCAATATTATAGTAGTCTAGTGTCACTACTAAACCTTCCAGCATACCGTCGAGTTCTGTATCTGGTCTCCACACTGTACCAATCGTGATGGTTTCTGCTTCTTCAGGATCAAGGTCTGGGTTACCGCCCGTTGAACCAGAAACAAACGCTGACAGGAAGTTAGTAGAATCATAAGTGCCATCAGCTACCGCGTCGCCAATCAGTGCAATACAGTTCGCCTCCCTGAACTCAGAGCCCGCACTAATTAAGTTTTGGTTACAAGGGTCATCTCCTGCACCAAGTGAAGCCGCAAATGTAGGTGCGAAGGCTTCATTAATGTTGGGAACCCGCACCGCTTCAGAGAAGGTCGTTCGAATACTAAATGTATCAACAGGTGACCACACTGTTCCTATCGTCCAAGCGTCATGCGTACCATATGGGTCGTAGTCTGAGCTTCTGTATGCAGTGCGCAGCTCTAATCGCTCAGCGAAATCGACACCTTCTAGTAAAGGTATAGTTGCTTCTACAAAGTATTCTGAAACATCGTACTCACCGTCAGAAGGATTGGTTGGGCCGTTGCGAGAGTCTAATGTTCCAAAGGTTAAGCCTGCTGCAGAATATGGATCTGGCGTATAGGTACTTGACTCTTTTCTCCATTCGTAACCAAGAGCAAACATAACAGGGCCTGCCGGAAGCTCGAATAAATCAGAAGAGTCGCCCGATACTACTGCTAAGAAATTCTCTTGCGTTATATCGTTCTGCTCAGTGCCAGGTTGGAATATAAAGTTAGCCGCTTCTGCGCTGATTGAATCCTTTCCAAACAAATTCACTGGTACACAAGAACCATCACCAGGCTGGAAAGTTAAGAACCCAAAATTCGCATTCGCAGATGGAAACGGCGACGTAGGAGGAAGCGCAGAACTGTCTAGGTCAGAGCGACAAACAACATTGCCAGTTGCTGGATCTGTTACAGCGTCAATAGCAGCGAAGTATCTGTCTTCTATGCGCAAGTTCGAAGTAATGTCGGCATCAGTTCGACCGTAGTTATAGAAAACCTCGTACTCTAGAGCGGTGTTAGGGATATAACCGTCGAAGCCTGTAACAATACGATACGTTTTACGTTCTGCTTCTGGGTTTGAATTAGCGTTTATATCAAGAACATCGCGAGACATTACCAAGCTTAGTGATTCACCTTCTGCTTGTAATTCATTAATTTGAGATAGTAGAGCCGCAGGAATATACGGATTGTCTAGGGAGATTGGAATATCGTCATTGAAACCATTCACCTGATTAGTTTCTTTAGTCGAGCTAAATACGAATTTGGCATCTACAAAGAAATTTACGAATTCATTTAGTTCGTAATTTGACACTGCCTGTACTAAGACTCTTTTAGACTCTGGAAGGATAAGTTCAGCGTCGGGACTACCCGGTACACCATCACCACCACTCGCATCGAAAGGTCCAGCATAAACATCGCCGGGATTGTAGGCACGTAAGGTGCCGTCTTCACCCACTACCTGACACGTTGGAAACATGGACGTTCCGATAGTGCCGCAACCTAGCACGCCGCCAGATCCAGCGACATCTCCAAACGCACTGCCAGTTAATGAAATTACACCTCTGTCACTTGAAATTGGAAGTCGGTAATCTGGCACCCAAGTATTCTTGAAGCGTGAATCAATACCAAATGCACTCTGAGTAGCCTCTGTATTGGCTACTTGTGTATATAGACCAGAGCCTGCAAAGTCTCTATCTTTAGCATACACTGGGCTGGTTTCTTGGTATTCAACCGCGAATACTAAATCACCTTTATCTGTAGAAAAGCCGTTGGCCAATGATAAAAAGAATTCATTTGCGTCACCATCGTCAGTCACACCTGTTTGAGTGCGAAGCTCTAGCCCGTCGAACGAGGCTCCGTTTCTCATATTAAAGTTGACAACACCGGTTACCGCATCAGCGCCGTAAACAGCTGAGGCACCACCAGTGAGGACTTCCACGTTTCTAAGTAAAGCAGTAGAGATGGTATTTACATCAACAGAGCCCGTACCCTCAATACCTGAAACATGTCGTCGACCGTTTTCCATAACCAAGGTTCGCTCACTACCTAGATTACGTAAGTCCAGTAAGCTTGCTCCTAGTGGGGTTCCATTAAATGCAGAAAAAGACCCAGGCAGTGACGCCTGTAGTTGAGGCGACTCACGCAACATGGCACCTAAATCTATTTGACCAGATGTTTTGATATCACCAGCATTAATGGCAAGAACAGGGCTCGCTGCTTCCAGGGAGGAGTCTTGAGCAACGCGAGAACCAGTTACAACTACTTTTTCGACATCCTTCTCTTCAACAGCGGCTTCTTCCTGAGCCTGAACCGCAGATGCACTAACAGTAAGTGCAGATGCTACTGCAATTGCTAGTGCAGAAATATTGTTTTGCTTTGATGAACCAAAAGCCATGTGTGTTTCTCCAAGTATTACTTTTTCGTTCCAGAGTGCTCTTTACGGCACTTTTGAGGAGTCTAAAAGCGATGGTTATTTTTATATGTTTTCAATTTGCGTTTTACATATTGCATTTTGCAAATGGTGTGCCTATCAAAAAGCAAGTAAACAGTGAAACTACCGCTAAAAAACGGCGCATTATGCATATTTACCCACTAAAATCTATTTAATATTCAAAAAGACTTAACTAACGGCTTTCGAATGCACATTTAATGTGCAAAAGAGCTCGTAAAATGTAGATTTATTGAGAACTAGGTTGAAATCAAGGCGGCACCGCACTAGGAAGGTGCAAAGAGTCATGAATAAGGATTCACAACTGTGCGTAAAGACAGACAGAATCGGCGCTGAAGCAATAAGCGCAAGCAAATTTATACTTTCGTATAAATTTAAGATTACGCAGTTAATTAGGTCACGTTGTATATTTAAATAAGTAGGTCTTAAACCGTTTTTCAGAGCTGACGACTTGCCGATTCTTGAGCAAGTATGCACGGTGCTTTTCAGTGAAATAAGAGGTTATGGTTTGTAGCAAAAACTAATTTGAATGCTTTGTGAAGCAATGGCCGACACTCGGTCGCGGGCCCATCAAGGGGTCGCACTTAAAAACTAGATAAGTTTTAGTTTTTTGAGGTGTCTGAAAAATTTGGAGCGGGAAACAAGATTTGCCAACTGGCCGACATTCGGTCGCGGGCCCATCAAGGGGTCGTACTTAAAAACTAGATAAGTTTTAGTTTTTTGAGGTGTCTGAAAAATTTGGAGCGGGAAACGAGATTCGAACTCGCGACCCCGACCTTGGCAAGGTCGTGCTCTACCAACTGAGCTATTCCCGCATAGAGTCGATGCTGTGCATCTTTTAGTATCTGATTAGATTCAGATTTAAGTTTGGAGCGGGAAACGAGATTCGAACTCGCGACCCCGACCTTGGCAAGGTCGTGCTCTACCAACTGAGCTATTCCCGCAACAAAAGAGGTACTTCGTTTGAAGTGGTGCGCATTTTACAAAAATTTTGGGGTAACGCAACCTTTAATTCTACTTTTTTTGCACCTCAATGTTTGAATGCCTAAATCGTAAACACTTTCTCACGATAATAGCGCATTTCTTCAATAGACTCGCGAATATCATCAAGCGCTAGGTGTACGCCTTTCTTTTCGAAACCGTCTAAAATTTCAGGCTTCCAGCGGCGCGTTAGTTCTTTTATTGTACTTACATCAATATTTCTATAGTGGAAGTAAGCTTCAAGCTCGGGCATGTACTTAACCATGAAGCGTCTGTCTTGCCCTATGGTGTTTCCACATAGCGGTGACTTGCCTGCATCTACCCATTGCTCTAAAAAGGCAATAGTTTGCGCTGATGCTTCTTCAACACTTATTTTACTTTCTCGGCAACGTGCAGTTAATCCACTTTCACCGTGAACTCGTGTACACCACTCGTCCATATTATTTAACACGTCATCACTTTGATGTACCGCTATTACAGGCCCTTCAGCCAAAATATTCAGCTGTGCGTCGGTAACAATGGTTGCGATTTCCATTACTACACAGGTTTCAGGATCTAACCCTGTCATTTCCATGTCTATCCAAACAAGGTTACTGTCGTGTTTACTCATTACTTTCCTCTTTGCGCTACAGACATGGCAACCATGCCCTACAAACGGTATTATTGACATAGTATACGTGAAACTAGAAAAGAATCGTGGCGAAAAAACCAAAACTTACACAACGACAGAAACGACAAGTTGCAGCAAATAGAAGCAAGCGCTTGCGTGAAAAGCACGCATCAAAGGGCGCGGCGAACCTTGATGAAAGCACGCTAGAAAGCGGTACGGTAATTGGTCGCTTTGGTAAACACGCCGACGTTGAAGACGCAAACGGCGCAGTATCTCGCTGCCACATTCGCCGCACGGTAGACTCTGTAGTGTGTGGTGACAAGGTGTTTTTCAGTAAAGGGGATGACGCTGAGTCAGGTGTAAGTGGGGTTATTGAAATTGTAAAAGACAGGCACTCTGTCCTGACTCGCCCAGATTATTACGACGGTATTAAACCCATCGCCGCGAATATCGACCGTATTATAGTGGTTAGCGCTATTTTACCCACCCTTTCACTGAATATTATCGACCGTTATCTCGTTGCCTGTGAAGACATAGGCATCACGCCGCTGATTGTCCTTAATAAAGTAGAATTGCTCAGTGAAGAGGAACGCGCAACCGTCACAGAGCAGCTTAAGACGTACGAAAACTTAGGCTACGAAGTGCTTTTCACCAGTTGCAAAACCGGTGAAGGCATTAGCAAACTCAATGAATACCTTAACGATAACATCAGCGTTTTCGTAGGGCAGTCCGGCGTAGGTAAATCGAGCCTTATAAACCAAGTTCTGCCAGACGCCGATGAATTAACCGGCGATATTTCAGATAACTCGGGACTAGGTCAACATACAACGACGGCGGCCAAATTGCTTCACTTGCCAGCCGGCGGTGATTTAATTGATTCCCCAGGAGTACGTGAATTTGGCTTGTGGCACATTCCTACCGAACGTATTACATGGGGCTTTATTGAGTTCAGAGATTATTTGGGCGGCTGCAAATTCAGAGACTGCAAGCACTTAAATGATCCGGGGTGCTTACTAAGAGAAGCTGTAGAAGAAGGAAAAATTAGCGCAGAACGCTTCGACAGCTACCATAGAATATTAACCACCATGGAAGAGCAGCGCCCTAGTCACAGCCAGCCTCCCGGGGCATAACAACTGCCACTAGGTTTCAACCTCACTGGAGCGCTAAACTCGTTGGAGCGACCGAAGAAGTACACGCACTGCTTACGTGTAATAGCTGTCTCTTAGTCGGCGATTTATTCTTTTGGTGTGAACCACGTGCTTATGCTTTTGTGTAAGCACTCATAACCCTAAAGTTGCTCTTAATACCACGACTTACGATACAATAACGCTATCTATGCAATGCGTTATTGCTTGCATAAAAGAAACGGAGATATTTTGTGTTAGATTGGCTTAAAGTTAATTTACAATACGTTACACCAAAGCACCTGCTTTCACGCCTTGTAGGCAAACTTGCAGAAGCAGAAATGGGTAGTGTTACGACATTTTTCATCAAGGCGTTTATTAAGCAATACAATGTTGATATGTCAGAAGCGCTGCATGAGGAACCAGAGCATTATAGAAGCTTTAATAAGTTCTTCACACGCCCGCTTAAACCTGAAGCGCGCACCATTGATGAAAACGATGACGTACTTATCCATGCTGTTGACGGTACGGTAAGTCAGTTTGGCGATATCCATCGCGACAGTATTTTTCAGGCGAAAGGCCATGACTTTAGCCTAACTACATTATTAGGTGGCAAGCCTGACGTAGCTGCGCCATTTAAAAATGGTAAGTTTGCTACCATTTACCTTGCCCCTCGTGATTATCACAGAATTCACATGCCTGTTGAGGGCACACTTATCGATATGCTGTATGTGCCGGGCGAACTTTTTTCGGTAAATCCTCTTACAGCACAAAATATTCCAGGTCTGTTTGCACGAAATGAACGCGTTGTCGCGCTGTTCGACACGCCTGTAGGCAAAATGGCGATGGTGCTTGTGGGCGCTACCATAGTGGCAAGTATTGAGACAGTTTGGGCTGGCACGGTTACGCCACCTGCGGGTAAAAATGTTCAGCACTGGTCATATGAAAAAGACAGTGAAGCAGCAGTTTTCCTTGAAAAAGGTGCCGAGCTAGGCCGCTTCAAGCTAGGTTCGACCATTGTGGTGTGTTTCGAAAAAGACATGATTGATTTTGAAGACCTCGCCCCTGGTATGGTTACACGCCTTGGTGAGCCTATGGCGCTTAAATCAACCGCACAAGCTACAGCTAAAGATACGCACGTTAGCGATGAAACAGCCAGTGACGAAAAGAACGAGGCTTCGTCAGAGGGCGCTGACAGCTAATTTATGGATGCTGTTAAAAAAAGCCTGATCTCACTTCATTTCACGGTAATTTTACTTGGTGGTACAGCCCTTTTCTCTCGGCTAGTACCACTTAGTGCCAGTGATATCACCCTTGTTCGTTCGGTATTTGCCTGTATAGCACTATTTGCCTTTTTGAAATTGGCGAAAAACAAAATCAAGCTGAACTCCAAAAAAGACTACGGCGTTGCCCTGGGCTTAGGCGTGCTGATGGCGCTGCATTGGGTTACCTACTTCGCCGCCATGCAGTATGCCGGGGTGTCTGTAGGTATGATTGCGCTTTTTACCTTCCCTGTGATTACGGTGCTTATCGAGCCTTTTTTTGAGCGGGTAAGGCTGGTCTGGCAGGATATCGTATCTACCGTTACGGTGGTCGTTGGCGTTTATTTAATAGTGCCCGAAACGTCACTGGAAAATGACATTACCCTTGGTGTTCTTATTGGTATTGCCTCCGCCATCTTGTATTCGTTTAGAAACCTTATTCATCGTAAGCACTTTAAGCACTACAGCGGTGCGCAGGCCATGGCGTGGCAAACCTTGGTTATCAGTATTTTAATGCTGCCGGTAGGCAGTGCAGCAATAACCTCAGCGTCTACTAGTTCTTGGCTAATGCTATTGCTTTTAGGTACCGTATTTACTGCGCTTCCTCATGCACTTATTGCTGCGAGCCTACGTCACCTTAGGGCAAAAACGTTTTCGCTCATAGCCTGCATGCAGCCTCTTTATGGCGTTTTCCTTGCTATTATTCTGCTTAACGAAAAACCTGGTTTAAGTGCGTTGTTAGGTGGAATTCTTATTACGTCAGCATCAGTTTATGAAACGCTCAACACGCATAAATTGCATAATGCAAAAGATGATTAAGCCGTGTTGTGATCTTTAAGGAAGAAATGTCTATGCTCATTTTTGCTCACCGAGGTGCCAGTAAAGCCGCCCCAGAAAACACAGTAAAGGCATTTAAACTGGCTTTCGAACAACGTGCCGATGGCATTGAGTTTGATACCTATCAGCACGAAAGCGGCATTATTGTTTTTCACGATAGAACACTTACGCGCAGAGCACGGGAATCCGGCTATTTACTTGACGTACCGTGGCAATCCCTTACAGAAATGGACATTGGGGATGGAGAGCGCATACCGACCCTGACCGAAACACTGAATTGTGTTCCAAAAGACAAGTGGTGCAATATTGAGATAAAACACTTACGCGACGTAGACAGCTGGGTTAAAGACGTTAAAGCGGCGGTACTGCAAAGCGGTATTAATGCTGACAAGCTACTTATCTCTTCATTTAACCATCACTGGCTTCAAGCTATTGCGCTTAAGTGGCGCGAAGTGAAGATCGGCGCCTTATCTGCAAGCTACGAGCTTGACTGTACGGCAAGCGCCCGGGCTCTGAACGCTTATTCCGTAAACATTGCTTTAGACGCCGTTGATAAGCAGTTTGTGCAAACGGCGCAGCAAGACGGATTTGACGTATTCGTTTATACCGTAGATGAGCCGAGAGACATGCTTATGCTTAAAGAGTGGGGAGTGACGGGAATATTCACTAACGTGCCCGATGTAGCGCTTAGTGTGTTGTCGCATTAAACCCTACTTTTTCAATGCGAAAAGTCTGTAGAACACGTATCTGATACATACTCACACTATAAAAAAACGAGCCATAGGCTCGTTTTTTTGGAATACTTTTCTTGAAATGCAGCTTGGTCGACTACTTAAATTCAGTTGAAAGGTGGTCTGAAAACACCGTATTCTTGCAGCACTTACATTGTCTACACAATCGCATATTCACCCAGTGGCCGGCTACAATTAGCGCTGCACCTATCGCGATGGTAAAGGGTTCGTAGTGATGCCCAAAAATATCTTTGTGCCAATAAATAGCGCCACCCGTAAACAGCAATGCAAGCGGGTAGTATTTGCCATGATAGCGAATTGCACCGCTAACCAAGGCGACTGCACCTACAATTAACGAAAAGGTTAATATTGTTCTCTCAAACCACACTTGTGCAAAAAAGCTAGAACCGATCAGCGGCAGCAGAGGCACCAAAACAGGTAGCGCGAGGCAATGCAACGCACACAAGCTCGACACCCAGATGCCAAGTTTGTCTAGTTTTGTTGGATTCTCGTCAATTGGAGTCATTACCCTAATTACCACCGTGAAAAAATGAGTTCGCGAACTATTCGCCAGAGACGTTATATTATAACAGACTCTCAGAAATGAGAAACGTTCCCACATTAAATTTTGATCTTAACGAGATGAAAATGAACTAACTACGTATAAAATGGGGCAAAAAAGCTATTCGTTTGGCGCTGTGTCCAAACGCTCAGCAATGCCTTTTTCTGCGGAGCTGTGCATTAGCCCACTGCTGTGTAAGGCATTTTCTTCAGTCATGCTTACTTTGCTATCCTTCATATCGGCGTTATTAAGTGAAGCCGTTTGATCGCGCTCTTTACCAAACTGCTTGGCCACTTTCGGCGCATGTGAAAAATAGTCGGTTACTGAGGTAAGGGTTAAACCTTCTTTTTCAAGTGAGGGTATATGAGTTTTCAAGAAATCGACGGTTTCTGGGTGGGGATGACCAATCACCACTACGTGACCATTCTTTTTAGCAATACGTTTCATGTGGTTGAACTGCTTAAGTAAGAATGCAGGCTCAAGCTTATGGTCCAGAAACACCTGTCTGCTTGCGCTAGGCACACCTAACCGTTGCGCAATTTCTTCACCTTTTGTGAGTACCGTGGTTCGGCTATCCACAAAAAATAAGCCTTGCCGCTTCACCTCTTTTAAGAGCGCTTCCATTCCTTTTTGCTGCCCCGTGAACGCACTTCCCATATGATTATTCACACCAACCGCGTTCGGCACGCTCTTCATTGCCTTTCGCAAATTGTAAGTAATGGCACCTGCGAACATGTCAGTGGTTAACCCAAGGGGCCCCATGTCCTTTCCACTTTGCGCCTGCATAGGCATATGCAGCATAACAGCCCTGCCTTCTTGCTCAGCGCGGAGCGCAATTTCAGAAGCCAGCGGCGTTTGCGGAAGTATAGAAAAGGTAATTTCTTTAGGGAGAGAAAAAGCAGCGACATCGGACGGCCTGTATCCCAGGTCATCTAATATTATAATTATGTCTGACTTTGCTTTTACTTGAAGGCTAGTTAGCCCGCATAAAACAAAGATTATACAAGGCATTAGCAGACGCAAAAGCATCTAAGTCACATCCGTTTTTCATCATTATTATTAAGCGCACACTACACAATGCTGTGTTTTTTCTAGAATACCAACAACTGATTCAGTTTCAACTTAGTTTCTGAAAATCTAAAATTAACCTGCCTAGTCTAGCCAAGAGCTTGGATTTAGCGCCTTGCCTTTATGACGAATTTCAAAGTAAAGGTTAGGATATTCCTGACCACCACTTCGGCCCACAAGGGCTATGCGTTCACCTTGCCTGACATCATCGCCAGCTTGCTTGAGTAACGCTTGGTTGTGACCGTAAACACTCATATACCCTTCGCCATGATCGACAATAGCGACCAGACCAAATCCGCGCAGCCAATCGGCGTACAACACTTTTCCAGGCGCAATGCTGTTTACAGGGTCGCCCTCGGCACCATCTATCACAATGCCTTTCCAAGACACTTGCCCTTGGCGGCGACTACCAAATAAGTTTCGTATTCTGCCTTTTACAGGCGCTGCCAGCTTACCTTTTAATTTGGCAAGTCCATCCATACTCACTTCGGCTTCACGGGCAGCCCGTTCTGCGGCAATCCGGGCCGCTTCAATAGCGTCTTTCAGCGCTTTTTCATCAGCTTGTAGCGACGCAATACGCTGGTTTTCAGAGGCTATGGTTTTGTTTATTTTCTTAAGCGTTGCTTTTCTATCGTCCTGACGGGTTATAAGTACTGCTCGCTGACCTTCTTGCTCATCTTTCAAAGCGGCAAGTGACAAGGCTTTTTCGCTAAGCTCTGCGTTAACTTCTTCAAGCCTAGCAACATTTCCCCTAAAGCTCTCAATCTCTTTTTGGCGCGCTTTAGCCACGTATTGATAATAGGTAATGACACGCTCGAAGGTTCGCGCGTCATCTTGGTAAAACAGCATTTTTGCGTAGTCGTAATGCCCCGCCATAAATGCACTTTTAAGCTGGCTCGATAAAAGTGACTGCTGTTTACGGATAGCCGTTTTAAGCCCTTCTTGTTCTTCTTCGAGCTTCGCTTGTTCTTGCTCAATATTTTTAAGTGACTGTCGGGTGCTGGATAGTGCTTTCGCCACTTTAGCGATTTCGAGTTCAGAGGCCTTCAGCACATTTTCTAATTCCTGTGCACTGGCTCTATTGTTCTCTAATACTTGCTGTCGAGCGCGCAGTTCGGCCTGTAACTCAGCTAATTTTTCTTTTTGACTATTCGCACCGCCTTCTTGTGCAATAGCACTACTTCCAATCGGCATAATTGCAAGGGCAACTATGCACCCAATGATTGAAAGAAATAATCGTACTGACATACGTGCGCCTAGAACCTTAACTTTTTCATTGATGACTTAATGTGTTTCATCGTTGCTGTTAACAACGTTTTCCAGTGTATCTGACGCTCCTCCATATGCCCAGTGCAATTTGTTCGTAATATCAATCATCTAAAGTATTTGGCGCAAACCCGCTATGACTGACATCAATCATACTGAAAGGTAAGCTGGTTTCTCGCCCATTTTTCTATATACTTTGCACTCTTTTCATGGTCTGTAGACAGGGTTAGAGGTAATGGATCAACTAATTGAATTTGCTAGCAACAACTTTATTCTTGCTGGTATTTGGGTTGCGCTGATTGCCATGTTGATATTTAGCTATATCAGTGCATGGACATCTTCAGTAAAAGAATTAAGCACGCACGAAGCAACGGTTTTGATGAATAAAGACGATGCGATAGTGCTAGATACACGCCCTGCGAAAGAGTTTAAAGCTGGCCATATTTTGGGTGCCAGACAAATTAAACCTGAAGAGTTGCGTGAGAAAAACTTCAAGAAACTTGAAAACAGTAAAGACAAACCCATTATCGTAGTATGCGCTATGGGTAATCAGGCTCGTGGTACAGCAAATGCGATGCTTAAAGATGGCTTCGCGAATGTGAGTGTATTAAAAGGCGGAATGAACGCGTGGCAAAGTGCCAGCCTTCCCGTTTCTAAATAACAGGTAACCTTTATGAGCAAAGTAGAACTTTACACCAAGGGCCACTGTCCTTACTGCCACCGTGCAAAAGCATTGCTAACGCAAAAAGGTGTAGAATTTATTGAATACCCAATAGATGTTAAGCCTGAACTGCGCGACGAGATGATTGAACGCGCAAACGGCGGCTGGACTGTTCCGCAAATTTTCATTGACGATCAGCACGTTGGTGGCTGTGACGATATGATGGCTTTGGAAGCACAAAGCAAACTAAATCCAATGTTGGGTTTGGCGTAAAGCGTCAGCGCATACAGCAACGCACTACATTAAATTAAAACGACAATTAAATAGGAAATACCATGGCTGACGAAAATCAGACAAATAACGGCGAAGCAGCGGGCGCACAAGCGCAACAGAGTGCTCAGTTCAATATTCAGCGTATCTACACAAAAGACATTTCTTTTGAGTCTCCAAACGCGCCAGCTATTTTCACTAAAGAGTGGAAGCCTGAAATTAAACTAGACATCGACACTAGCACTAACAAGCTAGAAGAAAATGTATTTGAAGTTGTACTTTCAGTTACCGTTACGGCAACACTTGGTGAAGAAACAGCATTCCTTTGTGAAGTGCAACAAGCAGGTATCTTTGCTATTGGCGAAATGCCAGATCAAAACAAAGCGCACACGCTGGGCTCGTTCTGCCCGAACATGCTTTTCCCATATGCGCGTGAAACCATTTCTAACTTGGTTAACCGTGGAACATTCCCTCCACTTAACCTAGCGCCTGTAAACTTCGACGCTATCTTTGCCGCTTACGTGCAAAAACGTGCACAGCAAGCGCAGGGCGAAGCGCCAAAAATGGACGCCTAATTAGGTGAACATGAAAGGCGTGGACATGAAGTCGCATTCGGTTTCAGAGTCTGTTTCAGTATTAGGGGCGGGGTCTTACGGCACCGCCCTTGCTTTTTGTCTTGCCAGAAATGGCAACCCCACACTGCTTTGGGGCCGTGATGAAAAGCACATTGCCGAAATGAAAGCGAACCGTGAGAATGCTCGTTATCTTCCAGGCGCAACATTTCCAGATGCCCTAGTGGTAAATGCCAACTTAGAAGAAGTGGTAGCCGCCAGCCAAGATATTTTAGTGGTTGTACCTAGCCATGCATTTGCGGCTATGCTTCAAAGCTTAAAGCCATTGCTTAAACCGCATCAACGCATTATTTGGGCGACCAAAGGACTTGAGCCAAAAACGGGCCGTCTGCTTCGCGATGTGGCAGAGGAAATACTGGGTACCGACTATCCCCTAGCCGTGTTATCAGGCCCTACTTTTGCTAAAGAAATGGTAGCAGGCTTACCTACTGCAATTTCGCTGTCTTCCACTGACGATACGCTGAGTGACGAATTTGCAGCAAAGCTGCATTGCGCAAAATCGTTCAGAGTATACAAAAACTCAGACTTTACTGGCGTTCAGCTTGGTGGTGCGGTTAAAAACGTTATCGCTATAGGCGCGGGCTTAGCCGATGGCCTTGGCTTTGGTGCAAACGCGCGAACGGCGCTAATCACCCGAGGTTTAGCAGAGCTTACCCGTTTGGGCGTGAAGTTAGGAGCCAACCCAGAGACCTTCATGGGCATGGCAGGCCTTGGCGATTTAGTTTTGACTTGCACCGACAATCAATCGCGCAATCGTCGCTTTGGGCTGGCTTTGGGTCAAGGCAAGAGTGTCGATGTTGCTATTGACGAAATCGGACAAGTGGTTGAGGGATATCGCAACACTGAAGAAGTGCACATTTTATCTAAGAAAGTAGGCGTAGAAATGCCAATTTGTGAACAAATTTATGCTGTGCTTTATCACGGAAAATCCCCTAAAGAGGCGGCCTTAGCTCTGCTTGGTCGAGACCTCAAAAAAGAAGCCTAGTGAATACTTGATGGTTTTTGCTTGGTAGCAAAAACCATCAGCCTCTTAACGCCCCACTATTCCTATCTTTTCCAGCTTGTTAACCTGAATTTAGCGGCCTTCTCTTACCACGATCACTTTAGTGTTGTCGTGATATCCAGCCTGACTGCGCTTGTGGTGCTTCACTTTTTTCACCTTTTTGTAGGGTGAATCGACAACCACATAGCGATTCCCATGCTTGCGATAGTAATGATTATTAGCAACGTAATAACGATGATTGTCGATAACCTCTACCCTATGCGCACCTGGCAAGACGTTAACGTACAGGCCAATTTCAGGAACGCTTATGGCTACGTCAATGATCGGACGAGCAGGTTGCGTAATAATAGTGACCCTTTCATTCGTTCCTCTATTCGAGTGAGAATGATGACCTGAATGGGCGCTTGCTTGCCCTGCAATCATTAAGCAAACGCCGGTGATAATACTCAGTGTGATACGTTTCATAATGCTTCTCCAAAATCATTCGTGCATGTTCACAGGCTATATTAATGAGTGAAGCTGAACGAAACCTGACTCAGACAGGCTTTATACCGATCCTTACAAAACGCACAAAAAAGCCCTGTTCACAGGGCTTTCGTATTGCTGCTTGAGAAAATCTAAATGCTATGACGAAGTGATGTCGGCGCCTGCGCTTTCTCTGTAGGTGGCAATGACAGAAGAGAGTACGGCTTGATAGCTACTGATCACAGATTGCCTAGCCGAGAAAAAGCTACGTTGAGCATTAAGCAAATTCAGAAAGTCAGTGTCACCGGCTTTGTAGCGAATATCCGCAAGACGATAAAGCTGCTGATTGTTCTCGAGCGAGGCTAACGCGTAGCGGTAGTTTTGTTGATTGAATACCAAGTTAGTTTGGCTATTTAACAACGCTTCTATCGCGCTAAGCACCGTCTGCTGATACTGTAAAATCGCCAAATCAACATCCGTTTTTGCCGCCTTCTCTGCAGCTTCTAACCGTCCCCCGTCGAACAGGGTTGCTGCTGAGCTTACTGCTGCGCCTAAGGTCCACCCTTGCGCTAAATCTAAAAGATCACTCACACCAATATCTGCACTTAAGCTCATGCCTGGAAGACCTGCCACTGACGCTTCGTAAAACGCTAAATCAGCCTGCTTAAATTGCGCTATAGCTAACTGAACATCTGGACGCTGCTTCAATACCTCAGCGCTTAATATAGGTGCCACTTCGGGCAGTGAAAAATCGGTTAGCGAAAGGGAAAGCAGCGCTTTTTGTTCAGGCGTATTAAATTGCATAGATTCATTACCTAACAATACCGCTAATGCCCGCTCATTAAGCGTTAAACTATTGCTCAGTCGCAGCACCTCCGACTGAGCACTGATCAAGGTATTGCGCTGCTGGGAAACCTCAATACCTGAGGTATCCCCCTCTTCAAAGCGAATTTGAACTAGATTTAGCAGCGCTTCGCTAATCTCTACGTTTTGCATCGCAATAGACAGCCGCGACTGCAGTGAAATCTGCTCAAGCAGGGTATTTATAAACAACGCCTGGGTGTCTAACAGCGCATCGGTAAACTGATACTGTGCAGTATCGATACCTAACTGACGACTGCGCTGCTGAGCTTCTCGTGTACCCCATATGTCCGCGTCATAACTCAACCCCAGTCCACCTGAGGTAGAGTGGCTTGAACGGCCACTATCTAGGTCTCTTCCACTGCGTCCAGATGTCCTCGCCGTTATAGTCGGAACGTCACCTGCGTTAACTTGTGCTAACAGAAATTGCGCTCGTTTCACCCTCTGCTCGGCTTGATTAAGGGTTAAATTTTGGCTTTCAAGCGACTTCATAACGGGCGCAAGTTCAGCCACCTCGAACACCTTCCACCATGATGTTGTTATTTGACTAGTCGCGTCCACAGACTTCGCTTTTTGTAGCGCCTGCGTGTCAGTTTCGGGCAACGTTGTAGAAGGTGAATAAGCGCAGCTTGCGGTCAGCACGATACAAGAGAACGCGCACAGTAATGAACGAGCGGCAAGAGGCACAGAAAAACGAAAAGAATGCATGGCGTTACTCCTCTGCCAACGCGTCAATGGGATTAAGCTTTGATGCTTTTTGAGCAGGGGCATAACCAAAAATGAGCCCTACAGCGAGAGATGTGACAAAAGCCAAAACGGGCGGCATTAGCGTGTAGGCGACAGGCACACTGAATGAAGCAACGATAAGGACAACAAAATAGCCCAGAAGAATGCCGAAGATACCACCCAAGATACACACTACCCATGCCTCGATATTGAACTGGCGCAATATATCGCGAGGCTTTGCGCCTGTGGCGATGCGTAGTCCAATTTCCCTCTTACGCTCAGATACGTTGACCAGCATGATATTCATTACACCGATACCGCCAACAAACAAAGATATGGCAGCAACAGACGCCAAGAGCCAAGTTAACGTGTCTTGCGTTTCCGTGACCGCCTCTACCAGTGACTCTGTGGTACGCACCATCACGTCTTCTTGTCCGTGACGTTCTACCAACAGTGCCAGCACATCATCTTTTACCTGAGTGGCTACTTCGGTACTTTCTGCCTTTATGGTAATGCTGCTTAAGTAATCCCGACCAAATACCTTCAAACGACCAGTTGTAACCGGAATGAGCACTTCGTCATCCATATCGTTACCACCTGCACTGGCGCCCTTAGAATGAAGTACACCTACGACCTGATAAAAGGCATTTTGCATCAAGATGTACTCGCCTACTGCCCGATATTTATCTTCAAACAGGGTCTCAGCTACCGTATCTCCAATTACCACCACAGGCGCATAATTTGTTACGTCTTCATCGCTGAAAAACACGCCCTGCGCCATTTCCCAGTCTTTAGCATGAAAGTAGTCAGGTGTGGTGCCTGTAATACGTCCTGAAAAATCGTTTTCGCTGTATCGGATGGTTGCCCTTGCACTTCTTTCCGGCGCGACATAAGCCACACCCGGAACACTTTTCAATGCAGTGGCATCGGCTAACGTCAGCGATGCAATATCACCGGATGAGCGCATGTTTCGTCCACCCGGCCTAATCGAAATCAGGTTCGTGCCAATGGTTTCAATACGCTCTAGTACCTGCTGTTTACCTCCCTCACCGATGGCCATCATGGTCACCACTGCCGCTACTCCAATAATAATCCCCAAGAGTGTGAGCAAGGTTCTAAACCAATTCATTCTAAGGGCAGTGAACGCCATAGATAGGGCTGAAAAAAGTGAGATACTTGGAAAAGGTTTAATTGCCGGTACTGATTTGGGCTCTTGAGAATGTGCGTGCTGCACTGAAGCCGCATTCTTTTCAACTGATTCACTTGTGCTAGGCGCAGCGGTTTTGGTATCTGTTACAATTTTCCCATCAAGTAAGTGTATTTGCCTGTCGGCATGTTCAGCAACTGCACTATCGTGGGTGATAAGAATAATAGTCACCCCTTCTGCGTGTAGCTCGCGAAGCAATGCCAGTAACTGCTCTCCGCTGGCCGAGTCAAGCGCCCCCGTGGGCTCGTCGGCTAATATTACTTCTGCACCATTAATTAAGGCTCGCGCTACCGAGACACGCTGTTGTTGGCCACCTGAAAGCTCTCCGGGTTTGTGCTCTTTTCTGCTTGAAAGGCCAAGTTTATCGAGCAGCTGTTGCGCTTTTTGAGTGCGATCTTCGCTAGACGTACCGCTGTATATTGCTGGCAGTGCCACATTTTCAGTGGCATTTAGCGACGACAGTAGTTGATAGCGCTGGAAAACAAACCCAAACGTTTTCAAGCGAAGAGCTGAAAGCTGGTCTGGGTTTAACGAAGACACTGACTGCCCGTGAATACGGTACTCCCCTTCTGAAGGGGTGTCTAAACATCCTAGGATATTCATCAAGGTCGACTTTCCTGACCCGGATTGCCCCATAATGGCGACAAATTCACCCTTATCGATTGATAACGAAACGTTATCCAATGCGGTGACTTCAAACCCTTCTGTTTTGTAGCGACGTGATACGCCATTAAGCTGTATTAACGACATATTAGAATCCGTCACGGCGGCGCGGTGGGCCTGATGGCGGCTGCCCACCCGGCACTCTGCGCATGCCCGCGGCCGGCATTGCGGTGCCGTCTGCTAGACCCACAACCACTTCATCACCTTCTGATAGGCCTTCTATAATTTGAATATGGGTTCTATTTTTTATGCCTACTTTTACTGGCGTGCGAACCACCTCATCGCCCTGTTTAAGCATCACGAATTGATTGCGAGCTCGTCCTTTTACTGCCGCTAACGGCACAGAAAGCGCGCCTTTCACCTGCTCCTGCACAAAGAACACTTGGGTAGTCATGGCGTCCATTAAAGTGCGATCAGGATTCTCAACATCGATTAGCACTTGGTATAGCACTACGTCATTAAGTACAGTGGGTGTAGGTAGCACTTGACGAACGGTAGAATGGTAGAAGGTTTTGTTATCGCCCAAGGTAGAGAAATAGACTGGCATGCCGCGCTTTATTTTCTGCACATCGGCTTCGGACACTTCTGCGCGTAGGGTCATTACTGATAAATCGGAAATTTGAAGCAACACGGGGGCGTTTTGATTGGCATTCAGGGTTTGCCCCTCACGCACCGGTAAGGTCGCAACAGTTCCGGATATTGGCGCAAATATCTTTGCGAACCCGAGCTTAGTAATATCCCCTTCCAGCGAGGCTTCGTCGGCTTTAATCTGTGCGATGCTCGCCGTGATCTTGGTATCGATAACTTTAAGGTTTGTATCGCTGCTTACGACTACATCTTGGCTGACTGCATTTTGCTTAAACAAATTTTGATTGCGTTGCGCTCTCACTTCGGCGAGTTCTCGCTCTGCCCGCAGCTGAGCCAGCTGTGCTTTTTTGCTGTCCAGCGCCGCTTGAGAGTTCTGTACTTGTGTTTCAAATACACGGGCATCGATCTCTACCAGCAAATCGCCTTCTTTAACAATATCCCCCTCTTCTACGTGAATATTGTCTACCTGACCTGAAACCTGCGCGCCTACCTCTACGTAGCGCTTGGGCTCAAGCTGACCTGTAGACACCAAGCTTAGCTCTATGTCCTGCACTACTGCAGGTTGAAAAAGAAAGCCTGGCTGTGACGACGATTTAAAAAAGAAAAAGTGAATAGCGTAGCTAGATGCACCTAGGAAGATAATGACCAAAATGCACTTAATAAAAAGTGAAATCTTCAACGTGTTAAGTCCTTACAAAAATATGCTTACACTATACTTTACGTAAGCACTATCAACGACAATACTGACGAGACTTTACCAATCTTTACACTTTCTAGATTTCTTCACCCTGTTGATTTTCAACACTTAATAGGATTCTCGATTGTGTAGAGTCTAAATTACGGTATAACTGCTCTCGATATCCTGTGCTGAGCACGACTAATGTTTCAAAACTGATTACGGCTCTTTTTTGTTGCCTCTCCTTGGCGTTAACATAGTCCGCATCTAGGATATTGAGCGTCAACACTGCCTCCCTGGCTTCAGTAAACACTTTTCTCTTTTCAGACAGTTTGCCCTTGTACTCTATAAGCAGAGCACGCACTATAGTTTGCTGCTCTTTAGTCAAAGCAAGCTTACGCGTCATTTTTGCGATACTTTGTTCCACGTTATTTAGTGCGAACCCAGCTAGTGTTGGCCCGTGGCTATGCTGATTATTACCGCCGCGACCCACGCTTGCTTTAGCGCCATTCCGTCGCTCTCCTTGATTAGCACTTTTAAGGTTTTCTCCGTGTCTTTGACCTTGGTTTCGAGCGACTTCGCTTCCGCCCTGCCCGCGAGCTTGCCCATGACCATGCCTGTTACCCTGTCCTTCACCCTGCCCTCTTTTGCCTTTTTGATTCCTTTGCTGACCTTCGACTACTTCGCGGTTCATTCCCTTCCGTTGTGTTTCCCGCTCTGAGCCGGTTGCTGCGGTTTGAGGGCTCGATGATGATACTTCGTTAGCAGTGCTATTAGACAAATATTTCACTGCTATAACACTACAGATAACACTAACCAGTGCCGTGAGAATTAATTGCTTCATTGTTTTTTCCTCAAACTCGCTTTTCTTTTTACTAGGTTGTTTAACCCGTTATCTAACTTTTTCTCTCGGCGAGATTTTTTCATCACAAAACTAATCACTCCAGAAAGCACCATAATAAGCGCCAAAGTCATTATTCCAATCATTACAAGCAAGTACAGACTGGGTAAATTACGCCCAGTATGTAAAGGCACAATAAAGCGATAAAGCTTTTCACCGAAGGCTAATTGCCCAAAGTCCTCATGCCCCAACAAAGCGCCTAAGCTTGTATCTACATAAACCGAAGAGCCTGCGAAGCCTAGCCAGTCGTTAGCAGTATGGTATTTGAGCTGCAGCGCACCTGCATAGGTTGTATTGTTACCTCTGGCACGAACCGTTCCAACACTTACTAATTGCGGGTTTTCAAGGCGGGCTTCAGCAAGGTTCAGCATGTCTACCCACGGCGTAACCATGTATTCTGGTGTTTCATGGATAGCAGACACGTCTTCTTTTAATACGCTTTGAGCCACACTACGATAAGTAATAGCTGCACCAGTAAGAGAAAACAAAAGTACGAAAACCACAGTAACAATACCGCTGCTAAGGTGTGCAAAAAAGTACTGAGAGTTTTTATTTGCGGTAGGTACAAGTCGCTTCACTTTGAATGTTCTGCGATGTGGCCACCACAAATAAATACCCAATAAGCTGATGGCGAGAGAAATTAGCCCAACCCAAGCTACCCATTCTTTACCTGTCAAGCCTGCTATTTGCTGCCTACCGATTAGGTAATTTCTATGAAGACCCAACACAAAGCTGGAAAAGCTGTTCTGGGCAGACACTTCATGTTTAAGTAAGGTTAACGCTTCCGCTGAATAGATGTATTTTTCGCCGCGAAGTGCGACTTCAAAAACAGGGCTACTGGGCTGAGGGACTTTAATCGACCTGTAACCGGTGTGGCGCTCGTTTAAAACACGTAAGTGAGAAGAAAGCTCTGAATGACTTAATCTTTGATAGTGCTGCCCAAAGTCTCTATCCATAGAGATGTAGTCAACAATACCCGTGAGAAGGCCTGAGCCAAGCGTAACAATAAATAAAACACCGATGGGGAAACCTACCCATCGGTGTAAAAGTGTCAGTACTTTTTTCATTGGTTAAAAAGCCAATGCCATCTCTAGCCTAGCGTTTCTGCCAATTGAGTTATCAATTTGGTCAAAACGGCGATACGCTTCGTCAGTAATGTTATTAATACGAGCACGTAAAACAAGCTTCTCATTTATTTGATAAGCACCGAAAAGATTCATCACTTGCGCAGCTTCTGAGTCATCACCAGTGACATTCTGATTTTCACCGACTTCGTCTTTGGAACCCAACACTTCTAATTCAGCACGCAATGTCAGAGTGTCATCAAAACCTGCCCATCCGATATAAAGTGTTCCGCGATCTGGGCGCACAGAATTAAGATCTTCACCCGTATCTAAACGCTCGCCAATCGATCGTGCATATGTAGCGCCGATAAACGTTGAAGCATATGTATACTCAAGCGAAGCTTCGACACCGCGAACTTGGCTTTCCCCCACGTTCTGGTTTTGCCTTACTAACGTTGTGGTATCGCCAACTGTTTCACTTTCGAGTACGACTTGCTCTATACGTTCAGTAGATTCGTTTTTGAATACACCTATCGAACCATAAAGATGAGACTTCGTGTCTAGCTTTTTATTAAATCGGATACCTACATCATAGGTATCTGAAAATTGAGGTCCGAGATCTTCATTCGGTAGCGTTGTGGTAATCGTGGTTGAACCACGGCGAGAAGTTTCTTGTGTATTGCCTAGAAGTAGTTGATTTAACGTTGGAGTCCGAAGGCCCTTTGCGTATGTCGCATAGAAGGAAACTCCGGGTAAAACACTATAATTAGCCGTAAGTTTTGGTAACCACTCGCTACCGTCATTGTTGGTACCTATATCTGTATCTATAGTATATCTTTCAAAACGTATTCCCGGTACAAGGTTGAAGTTTTCTGTAAATTGAATTCGACTGTGAGCAAACGCACCATAGTTCGAACGCTTACCACCCACATCACTACCGCCAACAAAAGAGAGTTCATCTGTAGAACCACTGACCCCAGCTGTAACGTCAAAAATGATATCATTCATGATAAAGCGCTTTGACGCATACGCCTGTCCGCCTTTCGTTTCTACTTCACGAGTATCTAATTCTCCAGGCTCTCCATTTGCACCACGTCTCCCTTCTAATAAAGTTTCTTCGTGGTCTGTTTTAGAGATAAATGCATTGGCAAAATACTGGGTGTCAGATGATGGTTTGTAATCAATAGAGATATTAGCGCCTGTATCTTCAACCTCATTGAAAAAGTCTGCATCTTGCCTCTCATTACTACGGGCAAATATGTTTGAACCTAGATATTCTATGTTCGACTTTGATACCCCACCCTCTACCTGCAAATTCTCAGAAACATCCCATTGCACTTTAGTTAGATAGTTTTCACTGTCACTGCCACTGTTTAGTACTTCGTTACCATCACCATCGTCGTAACTTTCGAAGCTACGGTCTGAAAATGCAGCAAGTATACCCATATTGTCCGAAACGCTTCCCGCTACAATTCCCGTGAACAATCGTCCATCGCCGTTTGATTCACCATTTACGCGAACTTCACCACCAAAAGCGTCTTCGGCGGTTACATAGTCAAATGGATCTACAGTTTCAAGCTGAACACGACCACCTGTCGACCCTGTACCAAACGTATTTGATACAGGCCCCCTAATAATACTGACCGATTTCATAAATTCGGGGACAAGAAATACTGGATTAAAGGTTGTTCCGTGCTTGGTAGTTACTAGGTTTTTCTCAGCGCCATCTACTGTCACAATAACGCTTCCTGCACCTTCGCTTCCGCGAAGGTTAAAATCGAAAAACTGACGACCGGGTCCTTGTAACGCCTCTACATTCGGAATGCTCCTAAACAATTCATCAGCGGTAGTAGCCATAAGCGTATCTACTTCACCTTCGCTTAACGCTAAAATTCCCTCTGATTCAAAACCTAAACCGTAGACTGTCAGCTTTTCAATATCTGCCTCTTTATACGTGTTATTGTTCTTTTGTGTTTTTTCCTGCGTACTTTGTGCAAAAGAAGGTGAAGCACCCATTGCAAAATTTAACGAAGCGGCAACTAAACAAAGCGTAATTCTGTTTCTAAGCATTTTAGTTTCTCGGCGATGCTAAACACTGCTAACAATTCAATGTAAGTCCAGCATTTAAATTTTTAAAACTTGATTAATTGGAGCCTTTTTAATGATAATTATTATCAATTGCATTTCAATGCCTAATGTATTCTCTACCGTTCTCTCTTGAATGGTGAAAGCGCAGAAAACGACACAAAATATTGAATTTATTGTTTTTTATTTTTATCAACAGTTGTTTTTGCTAACTGTAAAGAAGTGTAAGGCTGGATCGTTAACGTGCTATTTCGAGTAAACTATTATGATGAAGAACGCTAATTCCCCCAAAAAAGTACTGATAATTGATGACGATGAAGATCTTTGTACTTTGCTTGCTGACTATCTAAAACGTAATCGCTATGAGGCTTCATATTGTACAGATAGTTTATATGGCGTATCGCTAGCGCTATCATCCAATACTGACATAGTGGTACTTGATGTAATGATGCCTAAGCTCGACGGCTTTGCGGCGCTTAAGAAAATACGTCTTCAAAGTGATGTTCCTATTATTATGCTTACTGCTGTGGACGAGACTCACGAGCGCATACAAGGCCTTGAGCTAGGCGCAGATGATTACTTAGTGAAGCCATTTGTTCACAAGGAGTTGTTAGCCCGAATTAATGCTCTCACTCGTCGTATTACGTCGTATTCATCTGCAAAGTCTCAACACTTACTTACATTTGCAGACATAAAATTAGACACTGCAAGTCGACAGGCGACGGCTGACGGTCTGCAGTTACAGCTTACTAGCGCTGAAATATCAATTTTAGAAGTTCTTTTACGGCACGGTACAAACACTTGCGACAAATCGATTATTAGCCGCTTGGCCTTCGCCCGGCCGCTCGAAAAAGGCGACCGCTCTATTGATGTCCATGTCAGTAATATACGGAAAAAAATAACGAAACAAACAGGAGTGGACAGAATAAAAAATGTTCGTGGTGTAGGCTATGTGCTGGTTGGGGACAAAATAGAATGAAGTTAGCAACACGCTCTTTGTTCGTGAAAGTGTATTTTTGGTTTTGGATTATTACCGTTAGCATAGTTTGCGTACTGTTACTTGTAAATCCACTTAACTATGCCGCAATTCACACAGAACCCTTACGACAAAATGAACTGGATAATTTTGCTCGATTTTCTGAGGTGCTATCACGAGTATTGAGCAATCGCTCACAACCACTGCTTAGCAACTCTCCCCCTAAGCTCACTCGAAAACGCTATTTGTATTTTTACAATGCGTCTGATGGATTGACGATTCAAAATAAACCACTGCCTATAAATATCGATGTGAGTTTACTTAATGAAATAAATACAGAGAGCCCAATGCGACTAATCAGCGAGCAGTTTACTGCTATAGGCCCAGTCGACATTGAGCTAGATAGTTTGAATTACGCTATGTTTGAGCTGTTCCCCGATAAAGGAGCTACTTTGGGGTCACAGATAACGTTGGCGCCTTTATGGGTTAAGGTTGCCGTTGTGATTTTCGTATCTACCGTACTCGTTTTCTTCTTCACTCAAAGTTTTGTTCGCCCCATTCTTGCACTTAGAGATAGCGCAGTCGAAATTTCTAAGGGAAAACTGTCCAGTCGCGTGAAGACAAATATGAATCGGAAAGATGAAATCGCTCAACTATGTGCAGAGTTCAACGATATGGCAGACAAACTTGAACGCGCTGTAAATAACCAAAAGCGCCTTTTCAGAGATATTTCACACGAATTGCGCTCGCCTCTCATGCGGCTGTCTACCGCCAATGAAATTGCAGCGAATATGGCAAGCAGTGAACTGCGTCCTTATTTAAACCGAATAGAAACCGAGTCGTTGAAGCTTGAGGGCATTATAGAAGAGCTTCTTATTTATTCTAGATTGCAGGCGCAACAAGAGCCGGTAAAACAAGAAAAAACGGACCTATTCTCGCTGCTTTCCCCGATAATTAGCCAGGCGGAATTTGACGCGCATTCTCGAGAAAAAACGCTAGTCATCAGTCAGATTGAACCTATAAACATGGTGACGGATAAGCGACTCACCACGCGAGCCTTGGAAAACCTGTTATCAAACGCAGTTCGCTACGCTGCGTTAAACGTTTGCGTGAATGTTCGGGTAACAAACACACTCATAATCATTGATATAGAAGACGATGGAGAGGGGGT
This sequence comes from Alteromonas sp. CH_MED4-4, assembly GCF_037029575.1. NCBI lineage: Bacteria > Pseudomonadati > Pseudomonadota > Gammaproteobacteria > Alteromonadales > Alteromonadaceae > Alteromonas > Alteromonas sp. CH_MED4-4. The sequence continues at coordinate 25,656 of NZ_JAYMEU010000017.1, forward strand.
AGACGACGATGCCCTTCAGGAACTTGCTAAGCCCTTTTATCGCGTTGCGACCTCTCGTGAAAGAGATACAGGTGGCAGTGGAATAGGGCTTGCTATAGCAAATAGCGCGGTGCGCATTCAGCAAGGAGCGCTTGAATTTTCCCATGCTAGCACAGGTGGCCTAAAAGCTTCTGTTATCCTTCCACTGCTTTAACAATACGAAGTATCGCGCCTAAGCAAAAGTGTTTATAGCACTCTGAAAGAAAAAGAAGCTAACGAGCACCGTCGTAACCAAACTGACGCCAGCTTTCATACACAAATACCGATACAGCATTAGACAAGTTCATACTACGACTGTCTGGCAACATAGGGATGCGAACACGCTGCTCTGGGGGAAGCGATTGAATATAGTCGTCTGGTAAACCTCGGGTTTCCGGTCCGAAAATTAACGCATCGCCTTTTTCATAAGACACATCGCTGTGAAACGCTTTGCCTTTCGTTGTGCAAGCGAATACCCGTTTTGGCTTAGCATCATTCAGGTAAGCGTCTAAATTGGCGTGGCGCTTTACGTGAGCAAACTCGTGATAATCTAAACCTGCGCGTCGAACGCGTTTATCGTCCCATTCAAAACCCAAGGGCTCGATTAAGTGCAACGTAAAGCCACTGTTTGCGCATAAGCGGATGATGTTTCCCGTATTTGGCGGGATCTCTGGCTGATAGAGTACGATATCGAGCATGCTTTTTTAAATTACCTTCACAGTTAACAACTCGTTTATTTTATACCGAAACGCCATTCTTCATCACCCTTGCACACACTTTTATTACCTGTGAAATAGAAAGCGCTGCTCTTAAGTATGATTACCTAACTAAATGTTAGCTTTGGCTGCACTTATGTAGACGGGTCTTCTGTCAAAAAGTCGAGAATACGCGCCACAGAGCGCTCGCGAATGTCGTCAGACTCGGTGAATAGCTCATGGTAAGCGCGGGGCACTATTTCAAGTTTTGCATTTGGCATAAGCTGCGCCACGCGGCGCTGACGGTTATTATCAATAATCGCGTCATCGTCTGCACTTAATACAAGCGAGGGCGTTGTAATAGCGCGTGCGCTACTTTCAATTTTGTTCATAGCCTGATGTGCCGCGGCCAACCACTCTGTAGTCACGCCACCAAGCTGAATATCCTGCTCTTCGTCATACAGTTCACGAAACAGAGCATAGCGGGTTTTGCTGTGGGTGAGCTTATTAAGTGAAAAAGGAAACGCGATATACGGGGTTTGACCAAAAAAGTACCCCGCATCTTTCTTTTTCATCCTGTTTACCGCAAGGCCTGTGCGAATTAAGCCATTCGCCAACCAATTGGGCAGAGCGGGTTTAATGCCAAACATGGGTGAAGCTAAAACGGCTTTTGAAAACAAATTCGGAAGACGCAGCAGCGTGAGTGCACCAATGGCGCCCCCCATCGAATGGCATACCAGCTGTAACGGGCCTTGCTGCAGTGGCTTTACAATAGTTTCTACGAACATGACGAAGTCATCAACGTAGTCGTCAAAATCGGCAACATAACCATGCTGAGGGTCACGGGTCATCCTGTCTGACAAGCCTTGGCCTCTGTGATCTAAGATGAATACGGCGAAACCATTTTGATAGAGATCGTAAATGAACTCTTTGTACTTTAAATAAGATTCGATTCGACCAGAGCATATTACAATGGTAGCTCGCGGCGATTCTGGGATACAGTGCGCAAAGCGTACCTTGATATTGTCTTTCCCAGAGAAGTGGCCCTGAGTAACACTGTTTTGCCAAAAGGGATTGATATACGTGGCAAAAGTGCTGGCTAAGTTATTTTCAGACGTGAACGTCCAGTTCATAAATACCCTATTACAGTCAAATTGCGCTCTTTGTTAGGCTACGGAGTGCTATCAACGTTCCCAATCATAACTTGGGAAATGACATAGTAACTCGTAGCCCACCGCGCTCAGCAGGTTCAGCGATTATGCGTCCATGATGCAACTCAACTGCCGCTTTTGCAATGGATAAGCCCAAGCCTACGCCTCCTGACTCGCGCTCTCTGGCAAGAGTTGCCCTGTAAAACGGTGAAAATATACGCTCACATTCCTCAATGGTTAACCCGTCGCCGTCATCGGTAATGTGAATACACCAATGCTGCGCATCTTCGCTAAACGTAATATGCGTGACGAGTTTGCTATGACGTATGGCATTGCGAAGAACATTCTCGACGGCGCGACAAAACATCATGCTGTCAATGACTACCGTCTTTTTAGGTATATCGTCAATTTTTAACTGCTTGTTTTTGTTTGCCACTTCAAAGTTAGCGTCAGTAAGCACATCGTTGAGCACTAAAGACAAAGCGTGTTTTTGCATGTTGGCTTCGCCAGCTTCAGCACGACTAAGAGTAAGTAATTGGCTTACCAGCGCTTCCATACGATCAGCCTCCCGCTCAACACGAGATAACGTGGCAGGGTCTACATTTTGCTGATGTGCAAGACCTAGTGCCATTTGCAGTCGCGCTAGGGGTGAACGAAGTTCGTGAGAGACATCGGCCAATAATCGCTTTTGTGCGCCCCACATTGATTCGAGCTGTTCAGCCATTTTGTTGAAATCGCGCGCCAACTGACCTAACTCATCCTGACGCTTGGCAGCCTTGCCCACCCGCGTTTGCCAGTCGCCGCTTGCTAAACGTTTTGCTGAACCCTGAATGTGCAAAATAGGGTTGGTCAGCGTTTTGGCGAATAGCCAGCTCAAAAGCGTGGTAGTAATAAGTGCAATCGCCAAAAACAGTAGAACCGGAGGAGTTTGCTTTTCGGGCATATCAAGCTTTACCGCAAAAAGCGCAAAGCGTGAATTGTCTCGCTCGAAGAAAACCGGGCCGAGAATTTTGAATGCGCCGCGCTTTACTGCAATCGGGGAGGTTTGATTTACCAAACGCAGTAAATCTTCTTTATCGTTGTCACGAAGCGGAGGGCCTCCACCTGAAATAAGGCGGTTGTCGCGAATATCTACCGCAACCAGTCGACCTCTCACGCCACGTGAATTGCGATCTAGCGTCTCATGTAACGGTAGGTCCTGAAAGCGGCCACGCTGCATCCGCTCAATGGCTTGATTTAAATCTTCTACTTCGCGAGGCTTTATTTGCACAACTTGAAGGTCTTCAAAAAAGAGGCGACTTCCCCAAATGGCCAAAAGCGATGTAACAATGAACGTTGCCCAAAACCACAGAAACAAGCGGCCCATGATGGCCCGCGTTGGGCTGATGCTGCGTAACAGTTTTACCATTAATGGCTTCCAACAATTAACATGTACCCTACTCCGCGGATGGTTTTGATTTTTTCATCTACGGCTACCGCACTGATTTTCTTTCGCAGGTTGCTAACATGCATATCAATGCTTCTGTCAAAAGCTTGCAGTGGCTTGCCGAGTATCTTTAAGCTTATTTCTTCTTTCGTTACCCGCTGAGCGGCATTTAGCATTAGTAAGCGCAAAATAAAAAACTCAGTTGTGGTTAGCGTTAATTCCACATCGTCTACTTTAGCGAGCTGGCTACTTGGGCTTAAAAAGATGCCATTCACAAATAAATCTTGTTCAACCGCTCCTCCCGTTGAGGAAAGATTATGACGACGCACAATCGCTTTTATTCGCGCCACTAGCTCACGATGGTTAAACGGTTTCGGTAAATAATCATCGGCGCCCATTTCCAGACCTAAAATGCGGTCGTAATCATCGCCTCTTGCTGTCAACATAAGTACAGGCGTGCTATGGCTGACACGAAGTTTTTTCAACACATCGAAGCCATCCATCTTTGGCATCATCACATCCAATAAAATAAGATCGTAATGTCGTCCAGACACAGCTTCAGATAACCCTTCTTCGCCGTCGTTACGCACTTGCACTTGATATCCCATACTCGACAGGTACGTGAAGAGCATTTCAGTTAGCTCAAGGTCATCATCAATAACAAGGATAGACTGCAAATGAAAATCTGAACTCATGGTATTAAACTCTTTAACGGTTGGAACTGCTGACCTTTGATTCATGAAAGTGCCTGTAATTTTTATAAACTTCAACCTACGCTTGTGGTGAGTCTTGTCTCAATTAAACGAAAAACACTGACAAACGCATACTATATCTTTTCAGACCTTTACAATTACAAAACGGCATCACCTTTACAGAAGCTTTACAGTGTGTTGACTGCTTTTTGTATTTATCACGCTAGGATTAACGTGTCCGAACAAAAAGGAGACGACAATGAAAAAGTTATTAATTGCTAGTACAACTGTAGCGGCGATTAGCTTAGGTGGACTTGCGTTGGCTCAGCCAGCAGGCTCTGGTATGCGTCACCACGAACCGGTTAAAGAAATTGTTCAAGAGCTTCGCGGTTTAAGCTTAAGTGACGCAAAACGCGAAGAGATAAAAACACTCATAAGCGCATTTAAAGACGCTAACCCTCGGCCTGAAAATCACGATAGTGAAAAGCCAAGTTTCGATTTTGAAACTGCTTCTGAGGCACAAATCAGTGCTTTTATAGAAACTCAGTTTGAAGAGCGAGAGTCGAAACATTTTGCGCTTGCGCAACTACGCCATAATATTTTTAACGTGCTAAGTGAAGAGCAGCAAGCGAAAGTCTTGGCACGCGAAGAAAGTAGAGATCAAAAAAGAGCGGCGAGAGGCGATAAGCTACGCAACGCGTCTGACGAGCAAAAGTCACAATTTGCAAAACGTATGGATGATGAAGGCAAAGGCAAAAAATTCCGCGGTCACGGTAAAGGTGAAAGAGGCGACAGAAATCACCAGCGTAATGGCACGCCGTTTAAAGGCATTGACCTGACCGATGATCAGCTGGCAAATCTTGCTGAGCTTCGTGAATCATTCAAGGACACATCCAATGCGAACAGAGAAACACTGCGAAGCTTCAAGGATGCCCAGCGCGACCTGATTAGAAGCTCGTCTTTCTCACAAGACTCTTGGAACGCGCTTGTTGCCCAGTACAAAGACGACCTTGTCAGTGCTGGTGTTGAAAAGGCCAAACAGCGCCAGGCCATGTTTGCAGTACTAACGCCTGAACAGCAAGCTGAGTTAAAAGCGCAGCGCGAAGAAGGTCGAAAGCTACGTGACTTACTGCGTTCTTAGTATTCAGTAATACCCTAACCCACCGTAAAAAGTGCTGGCCCTGGCCAGCCTTTTTTATGGCTGGCTTTCAACCTGCTGACTTTCTTTAAAACTACGTTTCGCCGTGAGAGTTAACGGCGTGACAAAATCACCAATATGTACGCTATCACTACCTGACTCCGCTTTGAGTAAACTGACGTCATCAGAAACTTCGTACACCTGCAAAGTCAAAGTCTTCGTTGAAAACAGTCCCGGCTTTCTTGATAAGCCCAATGCAGGCAGCACCCGTTGCTTAACCAATGAAAACTCATCGCCCACAGCTAACCCACTATTTTTACCCAGATCTATAGCAATGTAGTCAGGCGAGATATCAATGACCTGCGCATAAGTCGTTTCGCACTGAAGTGCCGCGTGAATGTCAGTAATAGCAGCGTGTACCGTATTGAGGACCATGCGGCCAAAATCACTGCGCCACAACAAGCTGTTGCTCATATCCACTGAATAATGTTGAGAAAAGGGCCAATCGGCCTCGCTATGATAGCTATCATTAAAAATCACCTTGGCTTTGAAAGTGTCGAGCACGTAAACCTGAACGGTAAAATTCCGGCGAAGCGCGACACCATCAGTTTCAAATACCGAGGTAGCCTGCGACACCTGTTCGAAAAGAGAAATGTCCTTTACAAACCCGAATACCACAAATTGCTGCCCATATTCACTTCGCAGAAAGGTCGACATAGCCGTTAAATCAATGTCTGACAAACTGGAGGTTAACCAGGTGTTAGCGTTAATAAGAGAAACAGGAATCTGGCTTACATCTCCACTTTGATAAAGACCGTTGAGTTGCTGAGCAATTCGTTGAGACACGTGGCTGCCAAATGAATAGAGCATGCCAGTCGCGGCCTGTTGGGGTGATGTTAAAGGAAATTCGGTCACTAAAATGCGATGGGCAAGTCCGTTGTTAGTGCAATTGAACAGAGGCGTAATGTTTACATTCACCACCACTGTAAGCGCGTCGTCTTTGAGTGTTTCGCTTATGATCTCTACTCTTTGAACTCTGCCCTGAGAACGAATTTCGGCCTTGCTGGAAAGGAGTAGCCCGTCTACCGTGATATCCTGCGCGGAAATGGTACTGCCACTGCGAAAAGCCGCGTCAGCAATAGCATTTTGTATGGCGCTGGTTCTCACGTCGCTAAGTTCTGCGCCAGCGAGTGCCATCGTAGCTTCACCCTGTACCCATTGAGCCCATGCGTGCTGAGTAACCAGAGAAGGAAGTAGTACCAGCAAAGCAGAAAGGCTGATGCGTAAGCTTGGCAAAATAGTGCCTTTCATCGCGCTTATCCAAATATTGAAAACAGCTTGCCAATCACTGTTCTCTGCTGATTATCTTGCAGCTCACCCGTACCGCTATACTCAATTAACGCGTTGCCGACTTTTGAAGACAATACGGTATTACTTTCATCCACATCTTTTTTTCTGACCTCTCCTGAAAAGCGAATGTACTCTTTTCCTCTGTTCATCGTTATCCACTTTTCACCCGTTACCAGTAAATTCCCTGCCGGCGTTATTCCCGTAACATACACGGTAATGCTGCCACTCATCGAATTTGACTGCTTAGTTTTAGCAGAGCTGGCGAACTCACTGTCCTGTTCGTGCTCCACCTCAACGTCATCTTCGTCAATTCGAATTCCCCCCACTTTTAGTGTGACGGGAGACAAATCAAAAGATGTGTTTTTGTCTGTATTAAAATCGAGCGACTTCTCCGACTGCGTCTGTTCTTCAAGCTTAACTAGAATCATATCCCCCACTTTGAAGCTTGCGTGGCGTTCATAAAGCCCTACAGAGTGCTCAGGATTAAATAGCGACCCCGTGGGTACATGCAAGGTCGACGTTGGTTCCATCCTAGGTGGTGAGTAGCGTGGATCACCGGGAGACGGCTCTTCCTCAACAGGCTTTACAGCTCGTTGCGACACATTTGGGTTGGTAGGGCTACTTTGAACAACCTGTTCTTCGTCAGTGAGTGTTTGGGCACAACCACCAAGTGTAAAGATTGCGATTAGTGTGTGTATATGGCATCGAACTTTCATGACATTGCTCAGTATTAGTTTTTATGCAGTGTGTAAATTAAGTGCCATCCATGACCTAACAAGAGCAAGTGTAAACGAACAAATTAAAAGAAATCTCGTTCACTTGACTTATTTGCAAAACCTTTACAAATCAAATATATGCCTGCGGGTAAGGGGATGTTATGGCCTTAGAAAACACAACAACTAACACTGCTGAAAATGGCCTCAGCGCACTACTTTCAAAATTTGGTTTACATACTGCTGACATTGAAAATAAATCGGCAAATTCAACAGAAGTAGCCAATGAAGCGGCAACCAGCGGCCAGTCTTTGCCGTCTTTGTTCGCATCGTTACTCGCAATAGAGAATCAACCGAATGAAGCTGATGCAATCGACAGCAAAATATCAGGCGAAGCTAATCTCTCAACACAATCTAATATACTTGCCGGCACAGCCAGCGATGTTCAAGGCGCATTATCTTTGCTTTCTGGTACGAGTAGCGTCAATGGGGTTTTATCGGATGATGCAATTGCCACCATGCAAGGTACGCTGTTAAATGCATTGCAAAACAATGTTTTTCAATCGCTAGTTACCAACAATGATACGTCCGTAAATGCTACTACTAGCGTTCTGGGAAATGGTGATAGCAACACGGCTGCCAATAATCAAAGTGATACTACTCCAACACTCTTCGATAATTTGTATTCCGGCGCTTTCGGTGACGATGGGCTTGATCTTAAAGACGGGTTTGATGTGTTAAACATTGCAAATCACCTACCCATAGTTTCAGATATTTATGAAGCAACCACGTCAAATCACACGGCCGCGGCAGCAAGCTTAGCGGGAAGCTTTTTATATGGCGGAATTGGCGGATTAATGTATAACGCTATCGATTTGACCGTAGAGAATGTGACAGGACAAAGCATCTCAAACAATATGTGGTCGATGGGGCAGTCTTTACTCGCGTCAGTTTTTAGCAATCCAATCATCGACAGTAAGGTAAGTGCTAATATTTCAGGTGCGCCACAAACGCAGGCGAGTGGTGCCACCGCATCTATTCAGACTGATGATATAACCGCCGGAATAACCAACAAGGCAGCAGATGCTGCCTACCAGTTCGTTCAACGAGGTTTCAATTAACCTAAAGACCAGCTTCTGCCCACCAAACTACAAGGCCGTTGACTTAACCAATCTTAAAAATTCGGTTTAACTGGCTTGTAGTCGGGTGACAAAAAAAGCGGCGACGTTATTACTAGGTCAGCTGTGGCGGGTGTGCAGGCGACTGGTACATTCCATACCGAACATAGACGTAACAGCGCTTTAACGTCAGGATCGTGGGGCGCTGGATTCAGCGGGTCCCAGAAAAAGAAAAGTGCATCTAGCTTATTTTCGGCGATGAGCGCCCCTATTTGCTGATCTCCCCCTAGAGGACCGCTTTTATAGCGTGTAACTTCCAGTCCAGTTTCTTTGGCAACCAAGCCGCCTGTGGTGCCTGTGCCCACTAAATTACATTGTTTAAGCACCTCTATGTGCTGCTTAACCCAAGCTAGTAGCTCAGGCTTTTTATGATCGTGCGCAACAAGCGCCAAGGTAAGTTTGCCCATTTTATTTTCCGAGTTAATCCCAACAACCAATGCTTAAGCCCACTGACGACAGCCATTAACGTCCCATCTGAGTTCTGTTAAAAGCTACTGCCAGCGCTTTCCCCGCGCATTATTAAAAGCAATGTTCATCGATAACGAAGACTGTTAATGCACCGTATGTCGAAGTGAGTATAAATATTCAGTTCTAACGGGCAGCTTGTCAACTTACTGTAACAACAATAAATATATTATTAGCTATATTTTTTATTGCGTAGACGCCACACCACCGACGTAAAATATTTATACATTTTTATTGCATAAACATTCAAATTAGATACACTAGTCGACGGTTAAAGCATCCAACTCACAATTTTGAGTTGCGACTTGATAGGAATTGATGATGACACAACCAACTCGCGTTGTTGGTTCAACCACTGGCAACGATAAAGAGTTTACCTCTCCCCTGGCTGGCTACACGATGCATAGCGTACGACGATGCGTGCGCCTTTCTATGCTTTTGCGGTAGCACACTTTTTACCTTTGTGATGTGGTCGCGGTTAGGCAACGAATAACGCCCAACCAGTTTACAAAGGTAAAAAGTGATTTTTTTCTCCTTTTATTGAATTTTTGATTATGTACAACGTTTCAATTATTGGTGCCAGTGGTTACACAGGGGCACAACTCGTTCAGTTGGTTATTCAACACCCAAAACTAGTATTGGCGGGCACTTACGTATCTGAGAATAGTAGCGATGCGAGTAAAAATATTGCAGAGCTTCACGGCAACTTGGCTCACGTTAATGCCACACTGACGCCTATTTCGGATGCGGCATTAAAAGAAATGGCTGACGGTGTCGATTTTATCTTTCTTGCCACACCGCACGAGGCGAGCCACGACTGGATGCCTGTCTTATCTTCAGGCAAAGCCAAAGTGCTCGATTTGTCGGGTGCATTCAGGCTAAAAGACACCAATGTCTTCGAACAGTTCTACGGCTTTCCACATACGCAAGAGCAAAGCTTGGCTCAAGCTGTTTACGGCCTTGCCGAGTGGAATGAAGCGCAAATTGCCTCTGCCGACGTTATCGCTGTGCCGGGGTGCTACCCCACTGCGAGTCTTAGTGCGCTTAAACCTCTTGCACATAATAATTTACTGGATGAAAGCGTACGCCCTGTAATTAACGCTGTTTCAGGCGTATCGGGTGCAGGAAGGAAAGCCAGCCTAACCACCAGCTTTTTTGAAGTGAGCCTGCAGGCATACGGCGTGCTAGGCCATCGTCACACCCCAGAAATTGAAGCTTACTTGGGTACCCCTGTTATCTTTACGCCGCACTTGGGTAATTTTAAACGGGGGATCTTGGCGACCGTGACCGTTAAGGTTAAAGCTGGTACCACCAGCGCACAACTTGAACAAGCGTACACTGACGCCTATGCTGATGAACCCATTGTGCGTTTGCGCAAGAGTTTTCCAAAAATTGACGACGTTGCTCATACCCCATTTGTTGATCTTCATTGGAAGTTAGATGAAGCATCTGGATACGCAGTGATTACCGCTGCAATCGACAACGTAATGAAAGGTGCTGCCTCTCAGGCAATACAGTGCCTTAACATAATGACGAAACAACCAGTAGAGACAGGGTTAGTACTATGAGTGTTTCACCAATTGTAATTAAAGTTGGCGGTGCATTACTTGACGATACCGCCGCAATGACGCGTTTATTTCTAAGCGTAAAAGACGTGCAGGCCACACGCCCCGTTGTAGTGGTTCACGGAGGCGGACCATTAGTGGAGACGCTTATGGCGAGTCTTGGTCTTCAAAGCACAAAAATTGATGGCCTTCGGGTTACGCCCGATGAACATATGCCTTATATCTGCGGAGCGCTTGCAGGCTCTGCCAATAAGCAACTGTGCGCAGCGGCTTTGGCTTCAGGCTTAACCCCTGTTGGTTTGTCGTTGTTAGACGGTAATATGGTGGTGTGTGAGCCTCTAGCTGACCAGTATGGTGCCGTGGGCGTGCCGTCGACAGCAGACGCATCATTTCTAAAAAGCGTATTAGCCCAGTCAACACTACCGGTAATCAGTTCTATTGGTTCAAGCCCACAAGGTAGATTGCTAAATGTAAATGCCGATCAAGCCGCAACGGTTATTGCCGAGCTTCTTAACGCTGAGCTTTTACTTCTTTCCAATGTTGACGGTGTGTTAGACGGTGACAAATTGCTAATTAGCGAACTTAGCGCTGCAAGCATATCGAAGTACGCAGATGAAGGCGTTATTACCGACGGGATGAAGGTAAAAGTGGATGCGGCACTCGCGTCTGCAGAGAATTTAGGCCGCGCGGTTTACATCGCGAGTTGGGCCGCCGACATCAACGACATTTTAAATAAAAAAACGGGCACGCAAATACTGCCCTCAGCCCTGACAAATACACCGTCAAAAAACGCTGATTTACCCCACACCGACTTTACAAAAGGCAATGCCGGAGAAGTACAATGAAACAGGACCTACTAACCTTTGCAGACTGGACACCCGACGCAATGAAAAACTTGCTGCAATTGGCTGTAGAAATTAAACAAGCCCCAGCAAGTTACAGCAACGTGCTAGCGGGGAAATCAATTGTTGCCCTGTTTGAAAAGCCGTCTTTGCGAACCCGCGTTAGCTTCGATATTGGTATTAACAAGCTTGGCGGCCACATGGTGTATTTAGATGTGCAGTCGGGCAAATTAGCCGGCCGTGAAGACGCAGTAGACACCGCCGCTAACCTTGCGTGCTGGGCTGACGCCATTGTCGCTCGCGTATTTTCTCACAGCACGCTGGAAACCTTCTCTAAGGCTGCAAACGTGCCGGTTATCAATGCGCTGTGCGATAAGTACCACCCATGCCAAGGCCTTGCCGACTACCTCACAATGTTTGAACGCTTCGGCAAAACCGAAGGTCTTACCATGGCTTATGTAGGCGACGGCAACAATGTAACTCACTCACTATTAATTGTTGGTGCGCTTTTAGGATGCAACCAAGTTGTAGTCACGCCAGAGGGCCACGAAGCCGCACCTGAAATTGTGGCGCAAGCCAAAGCGATTGCCGAGAAAACGGGTGTATCGATTGTTGAAAGCACCGACCTTAGTGCCGCTAACGGTGCAGACGTTATCTATGCAGATACATGGCTTTCAATGGGTGACGAGACGCCACTTGAAGTGATCAAAGAAAAGTTCATGCCTTATCAGGTGAACGAAGCGTTGATGGAAGCAACCGGTGCTAGCTACGTTATGCACTGCCAACCTGCCCATCGCGATTTAGAAATTACAGGCTCGTTGATTGATAGCGATAAATCGCTATTAATGCAGCAAGCCGAAAATAGAATGCATGGCCAAAACGCCATCCTTACTCAATTACTTAACGCTTAAAAAGACGCCTAAAAGACGCTTAGAAGGATTATTTAGATGCAAAACGTTAAAAAAATCGTGCTGGCCTATTCAGGCGGGCTTGATACATCAGCCATCATTCCATGGCTTAAAGAAAACTATGGCTGTGAAGTTGTCGCGTTTGCAGCTGATGTGGGTCAAGGTGATGAAGAACTAGAAGGTCTTCATGAAAAAGCTATCGCATCTGGCGCAAGCGAATGCCACATTGTTGATTTGAAAGAAGAGTTCGTAAGCGAATATATCTTCCCTACTATCACTACAGGTGCGGTTTACGAAGGTGAATACCTGTTGGGTACGTCAATGGCACGCCCGGTTATCGCCAAAGCGCAAGTTGAGATTGCACGTAAAGTAGGTGCCGACGCGCTATGCCACGGCTGTACCGGTAAAGGCAACGACCAGGTGCGCTTTGAAAGCACCTTTGCTGCTCTAGCCCCTGATCTTACGGTTATTGCGCCATGGCGTGAGTGGGATATGGTAAGCCGTGAAGACCTATTGGCTTATCTAGCAGAGCGCAATATTCCAACCACAGCGTCAGCAACCAAAATTTACAGCCGTGATGCAAACGCATGGCACATCTCACACGAGGGCGGCGAGCTTGAAGATCCATGGCAAGAGCCTACCAAGCAAGTGTGGACCATGACAGTTGATCCTGAAGATGCCCCTGATACGCCTGAGCGCGTAACCCTGTCTTTTGACGAAGGTAAACTGACTCATGTTGATGGTGAGGCACTCTCGCCTTATCAAGCGCTAGTTAAACTTAATACTGTAGCTGCGGCACACGGTGTTGGGCGTATCGACATTGTAGAAAACCGCCTTGTAGGTATGAAGTCTCGTGGCTGTTATGAAACGCCAGGAGGCACCGTACTGCTTAAAGCGTATAAAGCCCTAGAAACTATGGTGCTAGATAAAGCTGCGCTTAAATACCGTGAGCAGATTGGTCTTGAGTTCTCACACGTGATGTACGACGGCCGTTGGTTCACCGCACTTAACGATGCGCTATTAGCTGGTGCTGCTTCTTTTGCGAAGAAAGTAACAGGCGATATCGTTGTTAAGCTTTATAAAGGCCAAGCTACGGTTACCCAGCGTAAATCGCCAAACAGCCTTTACTCTGAAGACTTTGCTACCTTTGGTGCAGACGATGTTTACGACCAGAAGCACGCTGAGGGCTTTATCCGCCTATTCAGTCTTTCAAGTCGAATTGAAGCACTAAAAAATCAAGGTTAATTGTGTACCGCGCGTAGCTTTTAGCAGCTACGCGCAGGTAGCAAAGGCAACAAACAGCATTTAAGGAGCATCACATGGCGTTGTGGGGTGGCCGGTTTGAATCCGGTGCAAGTAGTATGTTTAAACAGGTTAACGACTCGCTGCCGTTTGACCAAGTTATGGCAAGCCAAGATATTCAAGGCTCTATCAGTTGGTCGCGTGCACTGCAAAAAGCAGGCGTATTGACCGTTGATGAACAAGCCCAACTTGAGTCTGCATTGAGCGAGTTAAAAGCGAAAGCTGATGCAGGTGAATTAGACTTTAACGCATCTAGCGAAGAAGACATTCACAGTTTTGTAGAAGCTGCGCTTATTGAAAAGCTTGGCGATATTGGTCGTAAACTACACACAGGTCGTAGCCGAAACGACCAAGTGGCTACTGACTTTCGCTTGTGGGTACGAAAACATATTGCCTCACTTCGCGCTGATGTTTTAGGTGTAATAAAGTCGCTTCTTAATGCCGCTAGCCGTCATCAAGAAGCGATCATCCCAGGTTACACCCACTTACAGCGTGCACAGCCTATTCACTTTGCACACTGGTGCTTGGCTTACGTTGAAATGCTAAAGCGTGACTTAAGCCGTTTAGACGACTTGAAAGTACGCATGAATCAGTGCCCCTTAGGCTCTGGCGCATTGGCAGGCACTACTTTCCCTGTAGACCGTCATGCCATTGCTGAAGAACTGGGCTTTGACTCTCCATGCCTAAACAGCCTAGACGCTGTGTCGGACAGAGACTTTGTTCTAGAGCTTTTATTTGTGGCCAGCACCAGCATGATGCACTTGTCACGTCTTGCCGAAGACATGATTTTCTATAACTCTGGCGAAGCCGGTTTCTTACAGTTAGGCGATAGCGTAACGTCAGGTTCATCGCTTATGCCGCAGAAGAAAAACCCAGACGCGCTAGAACTAATGCGCGGCAAATGTGGCCGTGTGTTTGGCTCATTGCAGGCCCTGCTAGTTACCATGAAAGGCCTTCCTCTTGCCTACAATAAAGATATGCAAGAAGACAAAGAAGGCGCTATCGATACGGTTAATCAGTGGCATATTTGTTTATGCATTGCCAGCGAAGTGCTTGACTCACTACAGCTAAACGAAGAGCGCTGTCGCGTTGCAGCGACCCAAGGGTTCTCTAACGCCACTGAGCTAGCCGATTATCTGGTAGGTAAAGGTGTGCCGTTTAGAACAGGCCACGATATTGCAGGACGCGTTGTGCTTCAGGCCATCGACAAAGGGTGCGCCATTGAAGATTTACCACTAAGCGACATGCAGGATATTTGCGACAAAATTGAAGACGACGTATACCCGGTACTACAGCTAGAGTACGGCGTGAATCAACGCAATATTTTGGGCGGCACCAGCAAAGAAACCGTGACGAAAGCACTGTATCAAGAGCTGGAAGACTTGGATAAGCAAGGGTAGCGACAAGGAACTGCTTAGATGGTATTAGCGCATCATGACGGCATAAAACTGTTTCGCAGTTCACTGCCCTATATTAATGCTCACCAGGGAAAGACCTTCGTTTTGATGTTCGGTGGCGAAGCCATCGAACATCCTAATTTCCCTAATATTATTCACGATATTGCCCTACTTAACAGCTTAGGCGTGCGCGTGGTCGTAGTGCACGGTGCCCGCCCACAGATTGATCAGCGAGTAGCCCTTCGCAACATCGAAGGTCGCTTTGAAAGCGGTGTACGCATTACGGACAAACAAACCCTTGAGTGCGTTAAAGATGCCGCCGGCTCGGTACGCTCTCAGGTAGAAGCCTTATTGACTATGGGGCTTCCAAACTCGCCTATGCATGGCTCGCAAATACGCGTGTGCTCGGGCAACTTAGTCGTTGCCAAGCCAATGGGCGTACGAGGCGGCGTTGATTTTGAAAACACTGGTTTAGTGCGCCGTATTGATACCACCGGCATTAACGATCATTTAAACGATGGCTCAATTGTGCTGCTATCGCCTATGGGCTATTCATCAACAGGAGAAGTGTTTAACTTATCTCACGAAGATGTAGCTACGCAGGCGGCTATAGCCCTTAAAGCTGACAAGCTGATCGTATTTTCGAATTTTGATGGTGTATACAACCGCGAAGGTCGTTTACTTCGCACCATTGAACGCCCTCAATTAGAACAGCTAATCATGGCAGGCGACATTACCACCGAAGATACGGTGTTAAGTGCCCTGACCACCAGCGTTGCTGCCGGCGTGCCTCGCGCTCACTGCATCAGCTTTGAAAAGGACGGTGCCTTGCTTCAAGAGCTGTTCACTCGCGACGGTACGGGCTCGTTAGTAATGGAACATCATTATGAACAACTGCGTGCAGCGACCATCGAAGATGTGGGCGGTATCTTAAAGCTGATAAAACCACTAGAAGAAAGCGGCGTATTAGTAAAGCGTTCTCGTGAGCGTCTAGAGAACGAAATTAACCAGTTTATAGTGATAGTGCGCGACGGCATGATCATCGCCTGTGCAGCCTTGTATTTATACCCTGAAGACGGCTGTGCCGAGTTAGCCTGCGTGGCAACCCATCAAGACTATCGAGGCAAAAACCGTGGCGAACGGATTCTAGATGAAGTGCGCGCCCGTGCTAAAGAAGCCGGTATTAACAGCATTTTTGTACTGACCACAGTTACCGCACACTGGTTTTTAGAGCAAGGGTTTGAACCTGCTGACATAAGTGCGCTACCTGCCGTGAAGAAAGAGCTGTATAACTTCCAGCGTAACTCTAAAGTTTTTACCTTAACGGTGTAAAGGCTCTCTAGCCAACGTTAATCAATTAAGAAGTTTCTTTATCGTTAATTAATAAGGAAACTTCTCTCTTATTTTTATATCATATTGAAAATATTAGTGTTATTGCTGCGTTTATTACTATCACTAACATTAGTAAAGGGTTATATTAAATCACTCACCTCGGTGAGCTATTTACAACACTCTAGTATTGAACTTATTTGAACGTCAGCGGTTTACTAGTGATTTCTCGAACAATCAAAATAATAAAAAACTATCTTTTACTTAATGAAGATAACCTAAGAACCACCGATGCTGACGTGTGGCGTCTAAGTGTGCTGCGCACCATTCTACTAATTGGTGTTGTCCTTACCTCGGCCATTGTGGCGCACTCTTCATATACTGCGTATGTACAGGAACTTTATTATGTTATGTACCTAACGCTAGGCTTCACTGCCTTTCTCTTTGCCACACTTTCAATAGGCATGAAACATATAAAGGTTGCTTCTGCATGCCTTGTACTGGCTGTTGTTGGAGCCTCACTGTGCATATTGTTTTTCACTGTTGATTTAGATTCAACGCGTTATGGCCTACTTTTGTTGTTCACGTTGCCGATTATTGTCCGTGTTCTATACGGCGTGAAAGCATCTATTGCGACTATGCTGCTCAACCTCATTCCGTATTATTTCTTGCTTAATAATACGCAAGTAGCCCCTTTATTTGGCATTGACATTACACTGCCCGACACCCATACCTATCTGTCGTCATTAATTTTCCTGTTTTTCAATTTTTGTATTCCAATGGCGGTGTTACGAGTAATGTCGTCTTTAGAAAGGCAGTCTGAGCACAATTTATTACAGAGCAAAAAGCTTAATAAGCTCGTTAGCCGATATCAGGAAATATTCAACAACGGTGGCACTCCGTCTTTCTTTTGTGATGAACAAGGACGCATAATTCAGGCAAACAAAGCTGCGAGAGCGCTAGTCAAAAAGTACCGGCCAGAGAGTGAATATATTCAAGATCTTTTCTCTTTGTCTCATCCCATCACAAAGGGTGTAAACCAGCACGCTTCCATTTTTGACGCTCCCGAACGAGAATTTAGACTTCAACCTGCTAGCCTTGAACATCACAAGAAGCAACTTATCCATTGCCACGACATATCAGCCAATAAGAAAAGCCTAATGGAGTTCGATGCGTTTAAGAAGCAGCAGTATGAGAAGCACTATTTTAATGAACTAACAGGGCTTAAAAACCATCACTTTTGGAAAAAAGCGGAATCGAGCGAGAGCATTTTAAATCGACATATTGTTTTGTTGAAACTAGCTAACCTCAGAGAAGTGAATTTGCAATACGGTTACAGTCAGGGTGACCAGTTGCTTTTAAGCGTAGCGTCGCTATTACAAAGCGAATTCGCTAATGATGTCGCGGTTTATCAATTCCCTGGCGCTAAATTTTTATTTACCGTGCACGGCAAACACCTTTCAACACAAACTATAGAACATTACCTAGAACGTCGATTGCCCACCAGCATGGTTATCAATTCAGCGCGAGGTAGTGTAGAACATCCGCTGAAATGGCGTGCGGGGCATTATCATGCCAGTCGTGAAATTAGTTTAGATGCTGCCGCTGAATGCTGCGCAATAGCCCTTAGCCAAAGCGAGGATTTCGCTCCTTTTATCTCGTTTAGCATCAATACAGTGAAAACTATTCGAGAAAACACACAACAAAAAGACAAAGTAAAAGCCCTTCTTGATAACGGATGCCTTGCCTTGTACCTGCAGCCACAGGTATCGATTCACGGCACTACTGTAGGCTACGAAGTGCTGGCTAGATTGAAAGAGCCAAAATCCGGGACAATTCTTCAACCATTTCAGTTTCTCCCACTGGTTGAGGAAAACAAATGGGAAGTGCTATTTACGCAAAAAATTATCGATGGCACCTTGGCACTGTTAGACAATTGGCCTAGCAACTTACCAAAGGTCCCGTTGGCGATTAACTTATCAGGCCCAGAGTTACTCAGCGACCTCTTTTATGAAAAGCTGCTGCGTCGCTTCTCAGAGACCCCAGAACTGGGTGAGCGCCTCAAGTTAGAGTTGACAGAAACATCTGTATTAGCCAGCCATAATGAGACTAAGCGCCGCTTGACGTCATTAGCCAATGTGGGAGCAACCATTATTATTGACGACTTCGGAACCGGCCACGCATCGCTTTCGCAGCTTATAGATATGTCTGCCAGCATCATAAAGGTAGATAGAGAGTTTGTAGAAAGAGTGGAAACGTCTGAACGACATCGCAAAATTGTTAAGATGACCCTGGACCTTGCTAAGAGTCTAGATATGCAGACCATTGCCGAAGGGGTGGAAACACAGGCTCAGCTGCGTGTACTTAAAGACATGGGTTTCAATATTTTCCAAGGCTATTTGTTTGGTAAGCCGGCTCCTGTTGAGCATTGGGTTAAGACCTCAAAAGCTCGCGCATAAACACATCCCAATCGCTCTAAGCGTTCTGCATACGTAATCATCAGAAATTGAAATAGTCATACTATTGCAAATCTTAACCACCGGCGCTTTACTGGTATGACCAGAAGCCTGATAAACACTAAGGTACTCCCTGTGAGCAAGACGATGATAAAGGACATTCAAGTGACCTGTGAAGATGGTATGCATCTGACCGCTTTACTCTACACGCCTCCATCACCAGCCAAAGCAGCTGTCATGATTGGCCCTGCAACGGGTATAAAACGGCAATTCTACAGCGCTTTTGCCACTTATTTATGTGAACAAGGGTATGGCGTTATTACCTTCGATAACAGAGGCATTGGCGGTTCGGTAAAAGGCAGCGTTAAACAAAGTGATGCGTCGCTAGTGACATGGGGCGAACAAGATATGCCCGCGGTATTAGAGACATTGAAAGTTCAATTCCCTAATGTGCCCTATTTTCTTGTTGGTCATAGTGCTGGTGGTCAGCTGCTGGGGTTGATGCACAATGTGCACGACCTTACTGCCTTTTGTAATTTTGGTAGCTCTTCGGGCAGTCTAAGAAACATGCGTAAAAGCTATTTGCTAAAAGCCCATTTCTTTATGAATTTCTATATTCCCGTAAGTAATTTGCTGTTCGGTCATACCAAATCTCAATGGGTAGGCATGGGAGAACCACTACCTAAAAAGGTGGCGCGCCAGTGGCAAAAATGGTGTAACGGTAAAGGCTACGTAAAAACAGGCTTTGGCAGTGATATTAACCAGCATCATTACGACACCATTCAAATACCTTCTAAGTGGTTACTCGCCAACGACGACGACATTGCTAATATTCACAATGTTCACGATATGATTAGCATTTTCCCCAATATGGAAGCAGAAGTGGAGGAGCTAGACCCTCAGGCCTACAACGTAAAGGAAATAGGTCACATGAAGTTTTTCTCGCGGAAGTGTCAGCATTTATGGCCTAAGGTTACCAATTATTTTAATCAGTACGTGTGATATTACCCTCGAGCGAGCGCTTTTTATCAAAGCGCTCGAACTCAATATGGGCGCTCTGGTTACGCGCTAAGCAAGTGTGTATATTCTTCCTTCATTTGAAGGAATGAGGCCTTGCTGATGTTCGCTAAAGTCATCTTGTAGCGCGCTCAACCCTTCACGCTTTTTAACGTTTAACCAACCGGCGCTCCACACAATGGCTTTTGATACAAACCCGCTACTTAACTTCTGGTACTCAGCAACCCCAATCTCAGACATACGCTGCTGTATATGAGCTGGAGCAAAGAAGAACTCCTCATCGCTTGACGGCTTAATGTCCTGCCAGTGAGTAAGCCCTACGCTGATGTATCTTGTTAGGTGTTCACCAAGTTTATGTTTGATGGATGCTTTGACCTGAGCACTACCTGACATGTCGACCACAACAGTGCTTTTCAGTTGCAACATGTCCAACTGTTCATAACCAATAACGGCGCTGTATACACCCAATGCTTCTAGTGATGCAACACGCTTTTCAGAGGTTACACCTATTGCGTTAATACCGGCTTCTTTAAACGCAAAAGCAAGCCCTAAACTGGTTTTGCTTGAAGCACTTAATACTAATAACTGCTCTCTTTGTGCCCCAGGTATAGCATCGACCACTTCTGATAAACAAAAGGACGTTGCGTAAAGCGGCCACAGCAACATCTGAAAGTTTTCTTGCTCGTGCTGCTTAGTGCTTATTTCAGCGTTAGCGTGGGCCGTTAGTGAAGGAAGTGGTCGGTAGACATTATACCCTTGGGGCAACTTCAAACGATGAGGGCTACAGTCTATTAAATTGTTGTTTGTCACCGTAGTGTTAGCCATAACCAAATATTCAGCGGGCGGGAAATAACCAAGGAAACGACTTCCTACTTCTACCGCATCGTTGTTAGAGCTAATTACTTGACCCACGCCCCATACCGGAATAACACCCCAGTTTTCGTTACTACTTGTATTAATGGGTGGAAAAAACTGCCAATAACCAAGCTTGTCACCCACCATATAATAGGTCAAGTTATTGGCAGTAAACGCGAACCTTTCAATTTTGATTACTACGTTTTTTGCCTTTCCAGCACCCTCTGTCTGCGCGTTATCAGGGCTATCAACTGTTTGCATTATCCGAAAGCGATTTGGGTTCGTTTTGTCTATTTGAAACTGTTTCATCGATATTTATAACCTTTTAAAGCTGTCCGCTCGCTTTTAAGCTGTGTATGTAAGTCATCAGCTTTTGCATGGCCGGTGCCGCTGCTTGCTTCAATCGCCCTAACACCTGCATTTTTTGCATATCGTCTTTTGCCACGCCGTGTACTATTTTTGAAAAGCCATCTAGTCGACAATGGTAGATCCACGCTTTAAGCGCTGGGTCTTCACCCCAAATTTGCATGTTTCGTAACATTGCTGCAGTCATTGGTAACCAATCGATGTCGCGATTAGGCAGCGGAACCACTTGTGTCAGCATCTGCTTTTGTTGTTCATCGCTGTAGGCCGCCTCAACGTGAGCAATAAGCGCCGCACTAAAAACAGGTTGATAGGCACGCACTGTTTGAGGGGTGATGGTGTCGCCATCAAACACCGCTTTCATTTCTAAATTAGTAAGTGCAGAAGCTGAGCAGTCAATAACCAACGCGTTATCTGGCATACTCCACGTTGTATCTTCAAATCTGAGCTTATCGCGGCTGATATGTTTAACCCGACCTTGTCTAACGACAGATGGTAGAGTTTGTAAGGCTTTAAGCTCTAATTCGCTCACCGTTGCGCCGTGAAACATACTGGGTCTTACTTTCTTATCAATACGCAGTAAAACGCCCCGCTCTTCTAGTTTGTCGAACATATCCTCGATGGAACTTGACGCAGCGATAGCTTCCATTTGGTTTGCTTGTGCCCCAATAGAATGAAAGAAGAAGTCATCTAAGGGCTGGGTATTTTTCCGGTTCAGTAACCATGCATCTCGCGATACTACCCAGTGGATATTATGCGGGGCGACGTGATTTTCAAGCAGCCATAGGCAGGTATCAATACCCGTTTTACCCCCACCAACAACCACATAGTTGTTAAAGCCTTCAATCATTTGAACCACGGTATTAACCGGCGTAAATGCAACGTCGTCGTCGCGGGTAAAGCTAGGTGTATGAGTAAGCGGAATATTAGTGTTTAGATAAGTGGCATCAACAATTTTCTTGTTAACCGTAACGTTATAGTGCTTGCTATTTAACATAGAAACAAACTGGTTATTGCCCTTGTATTCGCAAAGCGGGTAATACTGCACTCGGTTTGAAGGCAAAAAGGTTTCGTTCATTACCGCATCGAAATACGCACTCACTTCTTGGCCTGAAGCTAATCCCATTAGGCCTTCATTCAATCCTGTTTTATCAATAACGCCACGATTTAACTCTTTTGAACACACGCCGTAAAAAGCAGAAGGCTGGTGAAGAGTGACAAAGGGATAAGCATAGTTCCAATGCCCTCCGGGCTTCGCATTTTTATCTATAATCAAAATGTTAGCGTTAGTTTCGTGAAGTAGTACGTCAGCAAAAGCCATCCCTACCGCGCCAGCACCAACAATTAAATAATCGCAGGTTAATTGCTCAGTTTTCATATATAGTGTCCTTATGAACAACCTGCGGGCAGGCAGGTTAAGTGTTAAACCAAGAGATATAACGGCGTTATAAAACCACTTTACATAACGGTGTTATATTGCGCAACATGTAAATGATGTGTAAATGAAAAAAGATACGCGACAAACGATCTTAGACGCTGCCTCAGCACTGTTTTTGAAAGGCGGAACGAATGCACTTAGCGTGCGTGCCATTGCTGACGGTGCGGGTATGTCAACGATTGGCATCTATAGCCATTTCAAAGGTAAGCAGGGTATTTTAGATGCGCTCTACATCGAAGGTTTCGAATTAGTTGAGCGTGAAATGTTGGCAGCCGATGGCAATACTGCGGCAGAAAAAGTGATTAATGGCTGCGAGCGTATTTTAACGTTTTCAGAAACTCATGCGGCCCATTATCGACTAATTTTTGCTTCTAATTTGAAAGACTATACGCCATCAGATGAAGCTATCGAGGCAGGTGAAAAAGCCTTTATCACGCTAACTAAGCTTACCGCTGCGTTAATTAAAAAAGATCTGTCTGTTGAAGAAAAGCAAGATGTAGCTATGCAAGTATGGGCACTAAATCATGGTTATATTACGTTGAATCAGCACGAAATTAGCAACCGTATTACTTGGAACAATTGGAAAGAACGCGCACTTCAGGCCATTCGCTTGCACGTTTACGCCCTAGTCGCTACCCAGTAAAAAAGGGGTCAGAGTACATTTTAATAAAGTACTCTGACCCCATTTACTCTATTTGCTGGCTACCGCCTTTCTCACGCGAGTACCATAATCGCTGTCGGCTAAATCGTATTGCACAAACATGGCTTCTTGAACGTCCTTCGTTGCCTGGCTTAAGCCGTCAGCAATGTTGTTAACCAGCTGCTGTTTTTGATCTTCACTCATAATGCGGAAAAGGTCACCGGCCTGTGAGTAGTTATCTTCGTCACGGTTATCGTAAATATCTAACCATGCGTCTTGCTCAAGCGGCATAGGCGGCTCTTGAACCTCTGGTGCTTCAGCCGGCTCACCAACTCGCGCGCGATTGTTTGGATAGAAGTTGGCTCCACTTCCTGCAAGTGCTGGGTTAATTCCCGCAAAGGCTCCATCTCGTTGATAATTGTGCACTGGGCAACGCGGCGCGTTTACCGGTATTTGGTTGTAGTTTGCACCAATGCGGTATCTGTGCGCATCTTGATATCCAATTAGTCGCGCTTGAAGCATCCTGTCTGGCGACGCACCAATACCCGGTACCAAATTGTTCGGCGCGAACGCTGCTTGCTCAGTTTCTGCAAAGTAGTTATCAACATTACGGTTTAACTCCAACTGCCCTACTTCAATTAATGGAAAGTCGCTGTGAGGCCACACCTTCGTTAGATCAAACGGGTTAATGTGGTAATTACGCGCTTCCTCTTCAGTCATAATCTGCACATTCACGGTCCACGATGGAAATTCTCCGTTATCAATGCTTTCGACCAAGTCTTGCTGAGCGCCATAAGCAGGCATCTTTGCCGCTTCTTCGCTAGTTAGCGTTTTAATACCTTGGTTAGTTTTAAAGTGCCATTTCACCCAATAGCGTTGGCCTGCGTTATTCCAGAAACTCAACGTATGAGAGCTATAGCCATTCACATGGCGATATGAAAGTGGAATACCGCGATCAGACATCAAGATTGTCGATTGGTGTAATGACTGAGGGTTGTTCGCCCAAAACTCATACACGGCCTGCGGATCCGGCAAATTCGTACGCGGGTTTTTCTTTTGACTGTGAATGAAGTCAGGAAACTTGATGCCATCTCGTAAGAAGAATACCGGAGTATTATTTCCTACCATGTCCCGGTTTCCCTGTTCGGTATAAAACTTCACTGAGAAACCACGAGGATCACGGGCATAGTCACTTGAATCCTGACCACCACCTACGGTAGAAAAGCGCAAAAACACGTCGGTTTTTTGCCCCTCTTTTTGCAGAAAGTCTGCAATAGTGTAGTCAGATAAGCTCTTAGTTAGCGTAAAGGTGCCATATGCAGCACTGCCCCTTGCGTGAACTACACGCTCTGGAATTCGCTCGCGGTTGAAGTGCGCAAGCTTCTCAAACAAATAATGGTTGTCGAACGTAACCGGCCCGCGTGGCCCCGCTGTTCGGCTCTGATTATCATTGGCAACGGGCGCACCATTGCTAGACGTTAGCGTAGTAGGTTTTATAGCTGCACCTGAAAATGGACACTTACTCATTGCGAATTCCTTCTGTTTATTTCTCACCGATTTTTTAGTCTTACTAAAATTGGGTGTCAGTGTGTGATTAAAGAAATGGTGTTAATCACGCTTTTCGTTTAAACAAATAATCACTGATTTAATAAAACAATTAAAACGAACAAAATAGATAGTTGTAATCGTAATTACTGAATCATTGTCCGAAATTAGTTTCATTCTTAGGATGCATTGATGTGGTGTTATCGAGACAACGAATACGCGAGGCTTTTTATGTCGCTGTATTTAATGTCAGGTAAGCGTTAAGCGGCGTCTCTCCTGTTATTAAGCCAGCACCAGAACGCTTTAAGGCCACAGCACATTTGTCTCTCTGCGTATTACTTTTTTGCAATGAAAGTCTAGCTTTGACCTTTGTCCGTAACTAAAGAGACAAACGTTTGTCTAATGCTAAGGGCTTGAGACATGGCAAAGCCACTCATATTCATTACTGGTTTTTTAATGCTGTGCATTATCACTTTTGCGTCTTGGAAAACCTTTGAAGCATTAAGCCATTTCAACGATAAAAATAACGAGCTTTCTTTTATGGGCAGCTCAGGATGGCAGTGGCACAACAAATCACAGGGGCTTCAAATAAAACGAGTCGATGGCTATTTGCCTGCGCTGAGAAAAGTATCTAAGAGCAAAGAATATGCTTCGCTCATTACTATTACAGAAAGCGGCAGCTATCGCGGCTTTGTGTTTTTCGGCCAAGATTGTGAAGAAGGCGCTATTGTCTATGAGAAAGTAACTTACGCCGATACCAAATCACCACAAATTGAAGTGTTGCACTGCCTTCATGGAAAGCTGGTGTACATAAAAAATTGGCCGGCAGTACCCACTGAACGCTGGCGAGGTCGTGTGGGCAATTTTGAATTTAATGAAGCTTTGAATGAGTGGGATTTCACACCACTTCAAAAAGCCTATCTAAAGAGTGTTGCAGAGCTCATCTGAAAATTGGGGTCAGAGTACTTTTTTAAGCTACCGGGCCAGAGTAGGTTCTGACCCCGTTTTATGTTGATGCCTTTCGTTAGCCATTCTGATGCTAAAAAGGCGATTAACCAAAGTAATGTACTCTGACCCCAAATTAAATGTACTCTGACCCCATTATTTAGGCTTTGGTGAGTGCGTCGTCGATATCTTTTGCGCTGTGGCGGTTTTCTAACTGACCATCGTCACCCCAGGTCTTATTGACAATACGGCCACGTTTAACGCCTTCTCGCTGCTCTAGTTGCTTAGCCCAGCGGACTAAATTGGTGTACTCGTGCACTTGAAGGAAAGTGGCTGCATCGTACAGATTTCCGAGCACTAAATTACCGTACCACGGCCATATAGCCATGTCAGCGATACTGTACTCGCTACCTGCCATGAACTCATTGTTTGCTAAGTGCTTGTCTAGCACATCTAACTGACGCTTAGTTTCCATGGTAAAGCGGTTGATAGGATATTCCATTGGATATGGCGCATAGCTGTAGAAGTGCCCGAAACCACCGCCTAAGTAAGGCGCTGACCCCACCTGCCAGAACAGCCAGTTGAAACATTCCGCCTTTGCATGGGCGTCTTGCGGAATGAACTTACCGAATTTTTCCGCCAAGTAAACTAAGATTGACCCAGACTCGAATAGCTTGGTTTCTGGTGACGTTGTCGTGTCGACCATAGCAGGAATTTTACTATTCGGATTGACGTCAACAAACCCAGAAGAAAACTGATCGCCCTCACCAATGTTAATCAGCCAAGCGTCGTATTCTGCTTCGCTCACGCCAGCTGCCAACAACTCT
Source organism: Alteromonas sp. CH_MED4-4 (assembly GCF_037029575.1). Lineage (NCBI taxonomy): Bacteria > Pseudomonadati > Pseudomonadota > Gammaproteobacteria > Alteromonadales > Alteromonadaceae > Alteromonas > Alteromonas sp. CH_MED4-4. The sequence goes on from NZ_JAYMEU010000017.1 coordinate 51,911, forward strand.
TCAAGCATGATGGTAACTTTCTGGCCATTAGGCGTAGCTAACGAGTATAGCTGCAAACCATGTTCACCATTAGGACGAGCCTTCTCATGGGTAGCGCCGGACACAGGACGATTGATGCTGGCCCACTTGTTGCCATCATCCTCAGCCTGAGTCCAAACTTCTGGTGGTGTGTAGTTACTTTCTGTCGACATAGCAATTCCTTTAAATGACTTTATCGTTAAGGTTAGTGCAATACATAGCTACTAAGAACAGCTTTTAAAGACTTATAGCTCAACGGTGTCGACTAATAAACGGCGATATACGTTTATTGACATAAAAAAGCCGCGCTTTAGCTTTATCCAGAGCGCGGCTTTATAAATAAAAGGCGAGCAGTCCGTTGCCCGCAAACTGGTACTATCGATAGTTGCCATAAGCTTTTGCCAGCGATAACCGTGGCAGAATCGATAGTGTGTAAGAAGGATTAGCCGCGAATTACTTAACCTCGTAGTAGGCATCAATTAAGTCGGACTCATCCAGATAAGCAAACATTTCACTTTGCTCATCTACTGGGCTTTCTGAAACTGTACTAGCAGCCGTTTTAGCAGCCTTTTCATCTTGTGCTGCAACATCAACATTAGGTGCGTCGCAAGCTGAGAGTGTTGCAAGAGCGGCCATAACTAATGACGTAGAGAATGAGCGCCTAATAATTCGCGCGTAGAAAGGACTTACCTTGTTTTTTAACGTGGTCATCAATAACACCCCTTGCTCCTTGTTGTAACTATAAAGAGGTGTATCAATCATTGTGCCAACAAAAAATAAACTATTAATAACAGTAGGTTAGGAGCTTATTAACGAGAATACATATGAGCAACACATAGGAAATGTTGCGCATAGGCAACACCATATTACATTTGGTTGGAGTTCGGCCGCGAAATGGATGAAGTTCGAGCAGTGAGACGGTGGCTTACTTCAGCTTTTGAGTTGTAAGTCATGGTGAAAGCGTTGTTCACAAGTACAAAAAAAGCAGGCTAAGCCTGCTTTTATATAACATTATAGGATACTAGATGCTTACCCGCTTGTAAGGGCGGTACTCTGCTTTCCAGAAGTTACGCTCAATGCTGGCGCGCAATGCGTCATCAGACATTTCAAGAGCAAGCCCCTGCTCCATCGCTACTCTACCCACCTCAAAAGCAATCTCTCTGCTAATTTCTGCAATGGCAGCAAGGGGTGGCAATAGTGAACCCTGACCCGTGTTGACTAATGGCGACGCTGAAGCAAGTGCGTTACTTGCAGCCATCAGCATTTCGTCACTAATAAGCTTCGCTTTAGATGCAACAACACCAAGGCCAATGCCCGGGAAGATGTAAGAGTTGTTGCATTGAGCGATAGGGAATATTTTGCCATCGTACTCTACAGGCTTGAACGGACTACCTGTAGCAATAATCACGTCACCTTCTGTCCATTCAATCACTTGCTCAGGACGCGCTTCAACTTGTCGTGAGGGGTTACTTAACGGGAAGATGATTGGCAGTTCACAACCTTGCTTCATGGCACGGATAACTTGTTCAGTGAACAAGCCAGGCTGGCCTGAAACACCAATAAGTACGTCTGGCTGCGCGCAGTGCATAACATCAAGTAGTGACGCATAATCTCCACTGAACGTCCAATCAGCCAAGTCAGCATTTTTCTGCTGAAGCTTTTGTTGGAAGTCGCGTAGACCTTCCATGCCTTCGGTTACCAAACCAAAACGGTCAATCATGAACACTTGCTTACGTGCTTGTTCATCAGTCAGGCCTTCAAATACCATTTGTTGAATGAGCATTTCAGCAATACCACAGCCTGCCGAACCCGCGCCCACGAACACCACCTTCATGTCGCGTAGCTTTTGCTGCTTGGTTTTACATGCCGCCAAAATAGTACCAAGGGTAACGGCAGCAGTGCCTTGTATATCGTCGTTAAAACAACACACGTCGTTGCGATAGCGGTTTAATAACGGCATAGCATTTGGCTGCGCAAAATCTTCAAACTGAATCATTACATCAGGCCAGCGTCGCTTCACAGCATTAATGAACATATCAACGAATTCGTCGTATTCTTCCTGTCCAATACGCGGATGGCGCGCCCCCATATACATTGGGTCGTTTAGCAGCTTTTCGTTGTTAGTACCTACATCTAACATTACGGGCAATGTGTATGCTGGGCTAATTCCACCACACGCTGTGTAAAGCGATAGTTTACCGATAGGAATGCCCATTCCACCAATACCCTGGTCTCCCAAGCCTAAGATGCGTTCACCGTCAGTCACTACAATCACTTTCACTTTGCGCTTCGTTGCATTGCGAACAATATCATCAAGCTGGTGACGTTCTTCATACGACACAAACAAGCCACGCGAACTGCGATAGATATCTGAAAACTGCTCACATGCATCACCTACAGTAGGGGTGTAGATGATGGGCATCATCTCATCGATGTGCTTTTGAATTAGGCGGTAAAACAAGGTTTCGTTATTGTCTTGAATTGCGCGCAGATAAATATGCTTGTTTAGTGCTTCGTCAAAGCTGCTGTATTGCATGTAAGCACGTTCAACCTGCTCTTCGATGGTTTCATACCTTGGTGGCACTAGACCCGTCAGGTTAAACGCCGCACGTTCCCGTGCAGTGAAGGCACTGCCTTTATTCAGTAGGGGGGTTTCCAGCAATGAAGGGCCGGCATGAGGAATATAAAGATATCGCTGTGAATCTTCTGACATTGGTTTTCCGATAATGTGTTCAGGCAAATACATCACCTAAGCCTGAAGCGGCACGCGTGCAACGTGCCTCTTAGTAATTAGAATATTTCTTCTGGCTCAGGCGCAGTAGTCGTATCCTGCGTGGCCGGATCCAACACTTCGTCATCGCGAACATAAGTCGTTGGCTCGGTTCCCTGCAGGAAATATTCGAATAGTGTCGTATGGTCTGTTCGTCTGGTCAACTTTCCACTGGTACGATCAATGCGAACGCGCACTATATTTTCTGGTACGGGCATTGGCGTATGTGGTTTATTTTCTAGAGCATGTTGCATAAATCTGATCCACGCTGGCTCAGCAGCTTTAGCTCCATCTTCAATGCCGATCATGGCGTTGCCTATCCAGTTGAATTTCTCAGCATTCTTATTAATAAGGTTTTGGTTTCGCGTAGCTCGCCCTAACTGACGCCCCATGTTGTCGAAGCCTACCCATGTGGTGGCCACCAAATCTTTGTGGAAACCACTGAACCACGTGTCTCGCGAGTCATTCGTTGTACCCGTTTTCCCAGCTATGTCAGTACGCTGAAGAATATTACGAGCACGCCAGCCGGTGCCTAACCAATAGGTTTTCTTGCTCCAATTTCCGTTTGCTCTCACAGCCGTTCGCATCATTTCTGCCACTAAGAAAGCGTTTTGAGCAGTAATAACCTGAGGCGCAATCACTTTTTCTGCAGCTTCGTCATCATCGACGTCGCCAAGTAAAATATCTTGATTTAGTTCAGCGGCAAGTAAGGCTTCAATATCGGCTTCTTCGTCTTCAGGTAGTATTTCTGGATCGCTTTGATTTTCACAACGATTGCACGCCCAAACTGGGTTTGCTTTCCAAAGCTCATCGCCGTTTTCATCAAGCACTTTGCTGATAAAATGAGGGTTTACTAAGTAGCCACCGTTCGCAATGACCGACATACCTCTTACTACTTCAAGCGGCGTATGTGAACTCGACCCAAGGGATACGGTTTCATCAAGTGGGATATCGTCTTTATTAAAACCAAAGCGTGTTAAGTAATCGGCCGTTTCTCTAAGACCAACACCACGCAATAGTCGAACCGATACCACGTTTTTCGATTTACCAAGGGCTTTACGCATTCTAATTGGGCCGTCGTACTCAGCTGGCGAGTTTTGCGGTCGCCAAGCTACACCCGTCGCCGCATTCCATTGGTTAATGGGAGCGTCATTGATGATGGATGCAAGGGTATAGCCACTGTCTAATGCAGCAGAATAAACGAAAGGCTTGATGTTCGAGCCCACTTGGCGCTTGGCCTGTGTCGCTCGGTTAAACTGGCTTTGATAAAAGCTGTAGCCACCAACAACCGCTTCAACCGCACCGTTTTTCGGATTAAGTGCGATAAACGCTCCGCTCACCTCAGGGATTTGCGAAATGCGCCACTGCCCTTCTTGCTGTCTGATATAAATGACCGCCCCTTCTTGAGTCACATCTGAAGCGCTTTTGGGGTCACTACCCTGCCTAAAGTCTGTAATGTAGCGTCGGGCCCAATCTAGTCCATCCCACTCTACCGTTATTGCTTTGCCATCTACAGACAACACTTCTATCGACTGCTCATTTACTTTCGTAACAACCGATGGCAAAAGAGGTTTAATGTGAGGAATCTCTTCAAGCACGCGCATGATTGATTCGTTATCCCACTCTTCTCGTGTTGTCTTATCACTTATGTCATAGCTCAATGAAAGTTGTGGAATCGCGTCATCCTTTCCTTCTGGCTTAGGAATATTCCATAAGTAGCCAAGGGCGCCTTTATAGCCATGACGCTCATCATAGTCATGAAGATTTCGAACCACCGCACGCTGAGCAGCTAATTGAAGATCTGACGTTGCAGTCGCAAAAACTTGGTATCCGCCGGTTTCTGCCTCTTCTTTTCCATAAATCTCTACCATTTCGTTATAAATGGTGTCGGCCAAATAAGGCGCATCCACTTCAATTTCAGCACCGTGCTTCTTCGCTGAAACTGGCGCATTCGCAGCTTCATCGAACTGCGCTTTAGTGATGTACTCTTCGTCAAGCATACGAAGTAAGACCACGCGTCTGCGTTCGACAGAACGTTGCGGCCCGCTGATAGGGTTAAGCACTGATGGCGCCTTGGGAAGACCTGCAATAGTAGCAATTTGAGCTAAAGAGAGTTCGTTAAGCGGTTTGCCATAGTACACTTGGGCGGCCGCCCCAAAACCAAACGCTCTATGGCCCAATTCGATTTTGTTGAGGTACAGCTCAAGAATTTCCTGCTTAGAAAGCTCTTGCTCCATGTGCAGTGCTATAAAGATCTCTTTGATCTTTCTGATATAGGTTTTCTCCCGACTAAGGAAAAACCCTCGTGCTAGCTGCATGGTTAACGTACTTGCTCCCTGACGCTTTTCGCCAGTAAGGACTAAACTTACTGCAGCACGCATTATACCAATGGGGTCAATACCGTGGTGTTCGTAGAAGCGACTGTCTTCGGTAGCGAGTATGGCGTTAATTAATTCTTGCGGGACTTCCTCAAGTTTTACGGGGATCCGCCGTTTAACTCCATACTGTGAAATAAGTTTTCCGTCTTTGGTGTATATCTGCATGGGTGTTTGCAGGCGTACATCCTTAAGTACAGTAACACTTGGTAGGTCAGGTTTGATATAAAAGTAAATACCTACCAGTGCTGCAAAACCAAGAAGGCCTGATAGAAAACTAAATAAAATAAGTGGTTTGATGTACTTCACTGTAACGGATACCAAGACATTTTGTTGAAATGACGTATATTTTATACGTATGTGTTATCTCTAGAACCATACGCATAAGACTATTAGAGTAACATTGTACTTTAGAGCAACTACCTTTGAAACTGGACACTTGCACATGAAATCGCTGTTTAAGAAAAAGCTGCCGCCCATTGTGGGCTTAGATATAGGCACGCGTCAAATAAAAGCGGTGTGGTTAGAGCAATCGAAAGACGGGTTCGTCCTTCAAGGGTATGCCTGTGAGCCAATTAACAAAATCGCTTTCTCTGAGCGTGATATTAAAGATTATGAGTCAGTAAGCATTGCTCTCAAGAAAATTCGAAAGTCGCTAAAAACAAAATTAAAGCTGGCAAATGTTGCTGTGGCTGGCACGTCAGTGATCAGTAAAATCGTCTATATGGACCCAGAGCAAAGCGATTACGATTTAGAAAATCAAATTGAGATCGAAGCCGACAGTCTCATTCCCTATCCGCTTGAAGAAGTATATTTAGATTTTGAAGAAATGGGGCCAAGCACAACGCACACTGGAAAAGTAAATGTATTACTTACCGCTGCGCATAAAGATTTGGTAGACAGTCGCTTGCTGCTTGCAAGAGAAGCTAACTTTGAGCCCAAAATTGTTGATATGGAAAATTATGCCATCGGCAATGCCATGGACTTTTTCCATACGCCTCATACCGAAGACATGCCACTTTGCTGTATTAATGTGGGCGCCTCGCTACTTCAAATATGCGTAATAAAAAACGGCGACGTCATCTACACCAAAGAGCACGCCTTTGGCTTAAATCAGCTAATTAACGATATTAGCGCCATTCATATGGTTGAGCGTGAAACCGCAGAGCGTCAGCTACTTGATGGCACGCTGTCTGGAAATTGGGTGGAAGATACGCTTCCTATATTTGCCGCTAACCTACAGCAAAATATCAACCGTGCATTACAAATGTATATGAGCACGCTACATGCAGAGCGCCCCACCAAAATACTGTTTAGCGGCGGTGCCGCTACTATTGAACCGTTAGTCGACATTTTAAAACAAGACTTAGGCCTAGAGGTTGATTGCTTCAATCCGTTTAGCAACATGTCGATAAACCCTAAACTTGATGCCACGAGACTTAGCAAAATTGCACCACAGCTTGCGATTGCAGCAGGTCTAGCGAGCCGGAGCTTTACGCCATGGCACATGTAAATTTACTACCCTGGCGAGAGAAGCAGCGCCAACATCAAAAACAACAATACTTGGCAGGGCTACTTGCCGTTGCCGCCATTGTAGGATTGATTTTTTGGTTCATTGGTCAAGCTATCGACCAGCAAATCAGTAATCAAAACTCGCGTAATCAATACCTTGAACGGGAAATCGCGGTTTTAGATGCGCAAATTGCAGAGATAAAAAAGGTTAAAGATAGTAAAAATGCCATTGAGCAGCGCATGGCATTAATTGAGCAACTGCAAGCAAGTCGCAATGTGGCTCCTATAGTATTTGATGAACTTGCTAAACTCGTTCCTCCCGGTGTGGCCTTTGAGTCTATGACCAGAAGCAATAACCGTATTGAGATTGAAGGGACTAGTGATTCGAACAATCGTCTTTCCGACTTTATGCGCGCGCTGGACAACTCGAAAGTGTTCGTTGCCGCAGAGCTTTCTACCATTAAATCTGACAGCAGTGCAGCGAGAGCGATTAGCAACTTTACGCTTACGTTTTCGATAAACCCCAATGTTGCTCCGCTAGAAATAGAAAGTAGTGAGGCGCAATAACCATGAAGTTTGATGTTTCAAAACTAAAAGAACTCAACGAACTCGACTTTGAACAAATCGCTATTTGGCCAAACGAAGTTCGCATTGTTGTGGCGGCGTTTGTCGCAATATTGGTAGGTGCGTTGAGCTACTACATGCTAATAAGCCCCAAATTACCGATTAAAGATGCGGCTGAATTAAAAGAACAAGAACTAAAGTTACAGTTCGAAGCAAAGTACCGCATTGCGGCTAATTTAGAAGCTTACCAAGCCCAACTCGCGCAAATTAAAGAAGACTTCTCGTCTATGCTGAAAAGTCTTCCAACCAGCAACGAAACACCGGGTTTGCTTGACGATATCACTTACGTTGGTACCGCATCGGGCCTCACGTTTGAGTTGCTTAACTGGCAACAAGAAGTACCAAAAGAGTTTTACACCGAACTACCTATCGAAATGGAAGTAAGCGGTGGCTATCACAACTTTGGCGAATTCGTTTCCAAAGTTGCGGATTTACCTCGTATCGTTACGCTTCACGATTTTGACATAAAGCGTGAAGCAAATGGTCTGTCGCTGAAGCTGCAGGCGAAAACTTATCGTTCGGAAAACTCGACAGACATTGAAGGAGATGAACAATGATTCGTTCGTTTTTATCTCTTTTAATCATATTGTTAGTAACAGGCTGTTCACCTAAACTCGACGATCTGCATGCCTATACACAGAGTGTTAAAGAGCGTGCTCAGCCACAAATTGAACCGTATCCAGAATTTAAGACTCACCCACCTTTTAGCTATTCGGCAAGCGCTTTAAGAAGCCCGTTCGATCGCCCTAAGAACAACGCCGCTCCAGTAGCAAAAGCGCGGGTAGAAAACTGTTTACAGCCAAACTTCCAGCGCCCTAAAGAAGCATTGGAAGCCTATGGCGTGGACGCCCTCGCACTGACTGGCAACTTTGCCGTTAAAGGAGTGCAGTGGGCATTATTGAAAAGTAACGATGGCGTATTACATAAAGCTAAAGTAGGGAGTCGTATCGGCTTGTTTTATGGCAAAATTACGCAAATTAGCACCGACTCAATTACTATTGAACAGTTATTACCTGATGGTGCGGGCTGCTGGCAAAGGAAAACAACAACAATGACTACAGCATCGAAGGCGGGAGAGTAAGCATGGCCGAACGATACATATTTAACAAATCTCTGAATCGTAGAGTGCCTAGATGGTATTGGCTGGCTTTCGCTGTGGCTGCAATATTTTCATTAACCGTATTTGTTTCGCCAGTAAAAGCCCAAGAGCCTTTGTTAGTCGACCCTGATACTAAACGAAATGCATCAACCGTTACCACCACGGTCACAAACATCGACTTTACTCAAGCAGCTAACAATACCGCTGTAACACTGGTGAGTTTTGAGGGCCAAGCGCCAAAACTTCAGCTTATTGAGTCACAAGGAAAGGTATCCCTTACATTACCAAACACCAAGTTAGGCGAAGACCAATTAGTAGAACTTAATGTGACTGATTTCGGTACCTTGGTTTCTACCATCGAGACATTCGAAGATAAAGATGGCGCGCGAATTGAAGTTAATTATTCGGGCCCAGTTACGGTTAAAAATACGGTAAAAGACGGCGTAATTCGTATGGCGATAACGCCAATGGACAGCGCGCAGCAAGACGCCTTGGAAGCGGAAAAGAAATACACTGGCGACCCTATTTCACTTGATTTTCAAGATGTACCTGTGAGACAGGTTTTACAAATCATCGCCCAAGTGAATGGTTTTAATTTGGTAACCACTGATACCGTGACAGGCAATGTTACGATTAGCTTGTCGGGCGTTCCGTGGGACCAGGCACTCGACATGATTTTGCGCGTTAAGGGTTTGGACAAACGTTTAGAGGGTAATATTTTATTAATTGCGCCTGCTGAAGAATTGTCTGCTCGTGAAACTCAAGCGCTTCAATCTAAAAAACAAGTATCAGATTTAGCACCGCTTCATACGGTTAACATTCCTGTTAACTATGCAAAAGCTGCCGCGTTGGCCACAATTTTGAAGTCGACAGAAGGCGGAATTCTATCAGAACGAGGCGGTGTCACCGTAGACGAGCGCACCAACACCTTGCTTATTCGCGACACGTTAGCGTCGATTGATGAAGCAAGAAAAACTATCAACGCATTAGACGTTCCGGTGAAGCAAGTGCTGATTGAAAGCCGTATGGTAACTGTACTTGACGATGTGGATGAACAGTTAGGTGTGCGCTGGGGTTTCAGTGATCGACAAGACGACAACGGTGTCTCAGGCAGCCTTGAAGGCGCAGACACCATTGCCGGCGGCGTAGTGCCAAGCATTGACAATCGCCTAAACGTAAATTTACCTGTCACCAGCGCAGCAGGTAGCATTGGCTTTCAGATTGCGAGCTTGGTTGATGGCACCATATTAGACCTTGAGCTTTCCGCACTAGAATCTGAAAACAAAGGCGAAATTATTGCGAGTCCTCGTATTACGGTTGCTAACCAGCATGAAGCTTACATTGAACAAGGTACGGAAATACCTTACGTACAAGCAACGTCTAGCGGTGCGACTTCAGTAGAGTTCAAAAAAGCCGTTTTGTCACTGAAAGTTACGCCACATATTACGCCTGATAATCGCATTATTTTAGACTTAGTTGTTACGCAAGATACCCGTGGCGAAACCGTTTCTACGTCTACTGGTGAGGCCGTAGCCATCGATACCCAAGAAATTAAAACGCAGGTATTGGTAGAAAACGGCGAAACCATCGTATTAGGTGGCATATTCCAACAAACCAGTTCTGATGGCGTGTCGAAAGTGCCTTTGTTTGGTGATTTGCCTGTCGTTGGTGCCCTTTTCAGAAACTCGTCACAACTTCAGCAAAAACGAGAACTACTTATCTTTGTGACACCCAAGATAGTCACTGAAAGACCATAATCCTCATTTTTAGCCTTCAAAAAAGCGCATTTTTGTGCGCTTTTTTGGTTTTCAGCCTTTTTTTGTAACTAAATTTACAGGTATACGCTATTTGTTAGTAACAAAACTTGCAACGCCTTGCATGAAACTGAGATAATCCCCGCCTCGAAATTTAAGCGAGGTTTAAGGAGTGGTGCTTATTGGACACTAAATAGGCACGAGTCAATGGGTAGGCTGGTAAGGCAACAGTGCACTGCCCCTAACATGATTAAGTTGTGATATAAGCAAATATGGCTGAAAAACGTAATATCTTTTTAGTTGGCCCAATGGGTGCTGGCAAAAGTACCATCGGTAGACATCTGGCAGACGAACTTCACCTAGACTTTTTTGATTCGGATCAGGAAATTGAGCGCCGCACGGGTGCAGACATTGCCTGGATCTTCGACCTTGAAGGCGAAGATGGTTTCCGTAAACGCGAAGAAAACGTCATTAACGATTTGACAGATAAGCAAGGTATTGTACTTGCTACTGGCGGCGGTTCTATTGTAACTAAAGCTGTGCGTAATCGTTTATCTGCCCGCGGCATCGTTGTTTACCTACAAACGACAATCGATAAGCAAGTTGCCCGTACACAACGTGACAAACGTCGTCCTTTGCTACAAAACGAAGATCCAGAACAAGTACTTCGCGATCTTGCAGAAATGCGCAACCCGCTTTACGAAGAAGTTGCTGATTACATTGTTGATACAGACGACCAAAGTGCGCGTGCTGTAGCGAATCAGATTATCAGTAAAATTGGTTTATAAATTAAATATGTAATAGGAGGTGCTACGCCAATGTCAACCTTAACTGTGGAACTTGGAGAACGTAGCTATCCTATACAGATAGAGGCCGGGCTGCTTTCGCAACCTGGCCTTTTTAGTGCCTATATAAAAGGCCCACTTGCCGTCATTGTTACCAACGAAACTGTTGCCCCACTGTATTTAGAAACCGCTAAAGCGGCGTGTGGTAATGTTCAGGTTGAAACCATTATTTTGCCGGACGGCGAGCAACACAAAAATCTTGCCCAATTCGAAGTGGTTATGACACGCCTTCTTGAGCTAAACGCTGCAAGAGATACGACACTTATCGCACTTGGCGGTGGTGTAATTGGTGATCTTACTGGCTTTGTTGCGGCAACTTACCAACGCGGTGTGCCCTTCATTCAAGTTCCTACGACTTTGCTTTCTCAAGTCGACTCATCAGTAGGTGGAAAAACCGCGGTAAATCATCCTCTCGGCAAAAACATGATTGGCGCTTTTTACCAACCGGTTTATGTAGCCATTGATACTGATACCCTCGCTACATTACCCGCGAGAGAGTTTGCTGCTGGCATGGCAGAGGTCATCAAATACGGTATCATTTACGACGCACCGTTTTTTGAGTGGCTTGAAAGTAATGTAGATGCGCTTACGTCGCTTGATACTGAAATTCTTACTCAAGCTATTTCTCGCTGCTGCGAAATCAAAGCAGACGTGGTAGCAAAAGATGAACGTGAAGGTGGTTTACGCGCCATTCTTAACTTAGGCCACACGTTCGGTCACGCTATTGAAGCCGAGCAAGGCTACGGTAACTGGCTGCATGGCGAAGCGGTAGCCGCTGGTACTATAATTGCTTGTAAAGCTGCTGAAGCATTAACGTGGTTTGAAGCGTCAGAAACACGACGCGTATCGTCGCTATTTGAAGCATTTGCTTTACCGGTTGCAGGCCCAAATAGTATGACAAAGGATGACTACGTTAAGCATATGAAACGCGATAAAAAAGTGGAAGCTGGCAGTATTCGATTTGTACTTCCTCAAGGCATAGGCAAAGCGGTTGTTACCAAGGACGTCACGGACGCCATTCTTACTGACATCCTTTCTTAGTCATTAGCCCTCGCGACAACCTGGCAACGCGTCTATCTTGACTTCCCTACGTTAGTTGGAATCATGAAGAAATGCGTTGCAGGACAGTTTTTAAAGCAACGGTGAATAAGGGCAAACTCCCATGCAAAGTGAACTGCATGAACGTTTGGAATATTTGGTCAATTACTCTTCTCAGCTGATTTTTGTCAGTGGTGAGTCTATTGCTCAACAACAAAAGACCCTTGAAGCCTTCGTCTTTCAGCAGCACGACGACACCGAAATTGCGTATTTAACCGCGCAAGAGAATATGGAGCCGTCAGACTATCGTCGTCAGCTTTGTCGACAGCTACTTGGTCAGGTAGTTGGCAGCTTTGTTAGACCTCTTAACGAGTTACTCTCTGACTTAAATAGCCACGAAGGTCCTATCCTTATTGCTATTACTCAGGCACATAATCTCCCCGATGTATTGCTTCAAGAGCTTTGGGATTTAGTTTTGCAAAGCCGATTCGCCGGCAACAAACAGCATTTAAATGTTCTTTTGTTTGCAAACAATGATTGGGCTGAGCGCGCCAAACAGTGGCTTCCTGCGAAAAATACAGAAACTCCGCTCATTATTTGCAGCCAATCTGTGATGAGTGAACAACAGAGCTTTGAGTCAGAACTCGACAAAATGATTGCGTCACGTCGAGAAGCATTTCAGGCTCATCTAGAAAATAGGCAACGTGAAAACACTCAAACTTTTACTAATCCTTTAAAGTCAAAGTGGTTTTATATTGCTGTTATTTGCGTATTCCTTATCACCTTTTCTGGCCTTATTTACTGGCAGTACGGCGACAAATTAGCATCGATTTTTGCGCCTATAAACCCATCTTCATCCGAAGCTGGGAAAACGCAAGTTGAACCAGGCTCTGCTTATAACAAACTTATTGGCGATGGCGAACCAGAAGAGAGCGATGCCACTGCTGAGCAAGACTCACCAAGCCAACAATACGCCGAAACAGGTAACGTAGAACTTGTTGCTGACCTCAGTGAAATGCGCAGTAACGCTGGTCAAACAACGGCAGGTGAAACGTTAGTGAGCGATGCGTCAGATGGCGACCCACTAATAACCAACTGGGAAAATGCCGTTTCATCACTACCTGAGGTGAATTCGTCTATGGAAAATAAAGGCGATAGTGAGCCCGCACTTGCCACTGGCGAGGATGATAACAAAACGGCTATTGGCGAGAATGCTGTTTCAGCAGGCAAAGAAACAACTCAGGAAACACAAGCAAATCCGACAAATGGTGATGACAATCTAGTTCAAAGCGACGAAGCGACTCTACCGAGTCAGGATAGCTGGATTGGTGAAAATAACTATGCCATACAAATGCTAGCAATGAAGAACGAACGCGTTCTTAGCGAGTTTCTGCGAGAAAACAATTTAACCGAGCAAACGCGGATTTATAAAACTATGCGTTATGGCGGTGAGTGGTTCGTGGTATTGAGTAAACAAACCTATACTTCGCTGTCGCAAGCGCAACAAGCACGTACCAATTTGCCTGATTATCCAGGTAAACAAAATGCTTTTATAAAACGGGGAGACCAAATTCTCTCGGAAATAAGTAAAGTGCAAAATTAAGCCGTTTCCCCCCCGATAGACCATAATCTTTTCAGTTAATCAGCAAAATTCCATTCTTGCGTAACTTGTTGGTTGTCCGTTTTACTGATGAAAGTTACAATCTACCTTTAGTGTGGTGATATCTGATACTGATCAGCATAAAAGTATAAAGACGACCCTTTCCCTTGGAACGGCGGCGCACGGAAAAACCACCGTCTTCATTCCGTCTAGGTAGTAACGTTTAAGCATGATGCAGAAAAAAAACCGGGCTTTTTTAAAATGGGCCGGTGGCAAATACAGCTTGGTTGAGCATATTCAGGCCAGATTACCGCAAGCCAATAAACTAATAGAACCGTTTGTTGGTGCCGGATCTGTATTTCTGAATACGCAATACAAACGCTACCTGCTTAATGACATCAATCCTGACCTCATTAACTTATACAATTTCTTAAAAGCGCAGCCCGATGCACTGATCAACGATGCTCGTTCATTCTTTGATGGAAAACGCAACGATGAAAAAATGTATTACGCGTTACGCGAAGAGTTTAATGCTACGCAGGACGAGTATTATCGCGCCATTCTCTTTCTGTATTTGAATCGTCACGGTTACAACGGGTTATGTCGTTACAGCCTTCAAGGCCGTTTTAATGTGCCTTTTGGTCGCTATAAAAAGCCCTACTTTCCCGAAGACGAAATGTTCGTATTTTCTGAGAAGTCGCAAAAAGCCACGTTTACTTGTCTTCCCTTTGAGAAAGTATTCTCTCGGGCACGGCGTGGGAATGTTATCTACTGCGATCCACCGTATGCTCCTATCAGCAAAACTGCAGCGTTCACCAGCTATGCCGCGCGAAGCTTCGGTCAAGAGTCACAAGAAAAGCTGGCCGAGCTCGCTACCCGTGCATCTAAGAAACGCGGTATACCAGTGCTCATCTCTAACCACGATTTGCCGTTAACCCGTTCGCTTTATCAGGGCGCCGATTTTAGCATGCTCTCGGTGAAGCGCTCTATTAGTCAGAATGGCGCGAAGCGACAGCCCGTGGATGAAATATTGGCCTACTTTCCTCCCGCCAAAGTGGCACCAAAACGTAAAGCGCGTAAAAAGAAAACATTTCAACGCCCTTCACTTTAACCTTTTCTATCACGTAAAAAGTTTAGTTAATCGTCGCTCTGTTCGTTAGAGAGAACTAATTGCCGTTGAAGCGTATTTGCGCAGCGCTACAAGTTGTAGCCCGTATACCACTTCACGAACAGAAAAAGTGAAACGACAAACAGTACCACTAGAACTATGCCAATAAGTGCGAAGCTAATAAAGCTGCCTCTGGTGAAGTCTCGTTGATAATTCTTTTGGCTTTGAACACCAAACAGACTTGCGATTACACTACCTAGAACTGACCAAAAACCAGTGCCAGATTGCATAACTTTTCCTTAGGCGTCGTTAGAAGGTGATGTGAAATCTCGATTACCTTCGTCGCTGTGTAGCAACTCAAGTAGATCTAAAAAGTGAAATTGGAAAGATGGGGATTTTCCTGCAATCCAAGATAACCAGCTAACTTCTTCCACCCCCTCTTGATGACGGGCGCATTGGTTTTGGATGTGGCTTGCAGGGAGTTTTGGGTTGAATTCCGTAACAGGTTGGAATTCACATACCGACGAGTGAGAATTTGGCGTACTTGTAACCGCAACGCTAATTAGCGCTACCGCTCCGCAGATCGCAAAAAATGGAAGAACCTTCATCCTGAATACTCCTTACACTCGTTTAAAAATTAATCTCATTATAATCAAAAGCACGTTGTGAACAAGTTAAAAATGCGTTGTTATTGAAAAATGAAAAGCCTAACGAAAACACATTAGGCTTTTACTACTCAACGTTTTTTTAAGGCCATCCAATGGCCTCGTCAACAAGGTCGTTATAGTTCGAAATCTACTGAGTAGGCTACAGTAAATTTAACTGCATCGTTATCAAACTCGTCGTCACCGCCCATGTCATCAAGGTCAGTACCCGTGATTGCGAAGCTAAAGCCGTCTTTTGCGATTGAAATACCATAGTCCATGTAGCCTTCAACGCCGTTGAACGCTTCAGCGAAGTCACCTTCGTAATAACCAACATGGAAACCAAGCTCAGTGCCATTTAAGATTTCTGTGGTATAACCAAGAGACGTATAAGACGCTTGAGCAAAACCAAAGTCCTGCCCTTCGCCTTCGTCAGCTTCAGTATGCGCTAAAAGGTATACAGTAAGGCTTAACCCACCCATACCGACAGAGCCATAAACTTCTGCAAAGTCAAAGTTCGCTTCGTCATCGTAGTTGTAGTAAAGATAACCGAAGTCGTACGCAATGCCTTCAGCTTCACCTGAAAAACCGAAGTACATGTCGTGCTCGTATGAATACACGTCGCCTGCACCGTAGTTCACGTTAGACGCCCACGTACCCGCATAAAAACCACTTTCATGCGCGTAGTCGATACCGCCCTGAACAGCAGCTTCGTTGGTCGTTTGTGTTAAACCACGCCAAATGTAGTTGCTTGTTGCACTCGCATTAGCCGTAAATGAGCCTTCTGCATAGCTAGGCATGGCTGTTAACAGACATGCTGAAGAAATAGCAGCGGCAAGTATTGTTCTTTTTGTAGATGTTTTCATGTGTGTTCTCCAGTCAAATTCAAACTTGTTGTAATTCGTTTTTTCTGTCTGTGTTTTCTTTTTTGGACTGGATAACGCAAAGTTGATGCCCATTTATGGTTCATCAAAAAACTTCAGGCAAGTTTAATTAAACTAATGAATTTTAATGACTTTTTAAGTTTAAAAAATTACACCATACCCATGAGATGAAAAAACACCTGCATAAAAATGCACCAACATAACGCGCGCTCACCAAAATTGGGCAACATATGAAAGAAGTCTATTTATCGTAAATATCCGTGAAATTAACGCTGAGTAGCCCTTTGCATAGTAAACAAGCGCGGTTTTGGGTAAACTTTCGCAACCAGTGAAACGTAAGTGGCAACGCACCCTGTTGTTTTTAGAAAAAGGACATGCAATGAAACCATTCCTAATTGCCCCATCTATACTTTCTGCAGACTTCGCTCGATTAGGGGAAGACGTTGAGAAAGTACTAAAGGCAGGCGCCGATGTGGTGCATTTTGATGTAATGGATAACCATTATGTTCCGAACCTTACGTTTGGACCTATGATTTGCGAAGCATTGAGAAACTACGGAATTACCGCACCTATCGATGTGCACCTCATGGTTAAGCCTGTTGATGACTTAATTGAAAAATTCGCGAATGCAGGAGCCAGCTATATTAGCTTTCACCCAGAAGCGTCTGAACACATAGACCGGTCTCTACAGCTTATCATCGATGCAGGTTGCAAGCCTGGGCTGGTATTTAATCCGGCAACACCGCTGCATTACCTTGATCATGTTTTGGACAAGCTGCACCACATTCTTATTATGTCGGTAAACCCTGGTTTTGGTGGCCAAAAGTTTATTCCTAGCACCTTAGACAAAGTGCGTGCAGTGAAGCAGCGTGTAGTAGAAAGCGGCTATGATATTCGAATTGAAATTGACGGTGGCGTAAAAGTCGATAACATTCGCGAAATAGCGGAAGCTGGCGCGGATATGTTTGTAGCCGGTTCGGCTATTTTTTCTCAACCCGATTACAGCGATGTCATTAAGCAAATGCGCAATGAACTAGCGTCACTGTCTAAAGCATAATTTTTGAAGCTTAACTTTCACAAGCTTTAATTTCACAGTATTTAACGTATTACAGGTAAAAAGAAATGAGTAACAAACCCGTTGTATTAAGTGGCTGTCAGCCTTCAGGACAACTTACCCTTGGCAATTATATGGGTGCACTTAAGCAGTGGGTTTCCATGCAAGATGATCACGACTGCCTATATATGATAGTCGATTTGCACGCTATTACTGTTAGACAAGACCCTAAGCAGCTTGCTGAAGCGTGTCTAGACGGCCTTTCTCTATACCTTGCTTGTGGTATTGATCCGCAGAAGAGCACCCTGTTTTTGCAATCCCACGTACCAGAACATGCGCAGTTATCTTGGGTACTAAATTGTTACGCCCAAATGGGTGAGCTTAATCGCATGACTCAATTCAAAGATAAGTCTGCGAAGAACGAAAATAACATTAATGTGGGCTTATACAGCTACCCTGTACTCCAAGCAGCAGATATTTTGCTATACCAAGCAGATAAAGTACCGGTAGGTGAAGATCAGAAGCAGCACCTTGAATTGACTCGTGACATTGCTACACGTGTTAACAATCTATACGGCGATGTATTTCGTCTACCTGACCCGTATATCCCAGACTTTGGCGCGCGCATCATGAGCCTTCAAGAGCCTGAAAAGAAGATGTCTAAGTCTGACAACAACCCGAATAACTTCATCGGCTTATTAGAAGATCCTAAGAAGTTAGCCAAGAAAATCAAACGTGCCGTGACCGACTCTGACGAGCAAGCTAATATCTACTTTAACCCAACTGAAAAACCAGGCGTGTCTAACTTACTGACCCTACTTTCACTTGCGACGGGTAAATCAATTAAAGAGCTTGAGCCTGAATATACTGACAAAATGTATGGCCACCTTAAAGGTGATGTTGCAGACGCTGTGGTTGCTCTACTTGAACCAATTCAGGCCCGCTATGCTGAAATTCGCGCAGACAGAGCATATCTTGACGACGTAATGCGTCAGGGTGCTGAGAAAGCGTCAGCGCGAGCGGCTGAAACTTTGGCTAAAGTATACAAAGCAGTCGGCTTTATTCCAAAGCCATAACAGCCGGATTCCAACATCTTGCTACAAGCCATGAAGGGTTCATTTTATCCTTCATGGCTAAAACCTTCGCACCCTAGAAATTCCAAGGATTAGCACTGCTGTGTTGCTGTTAATTGATAACTTCGATTCGTTCACTCATAACCTCGCTCGGTATTTCACTGAGCTCAGCGTCGACGTTGAAGTGGTGCGAAATAACGCACTGACCTTAGACGACATATCTCGCTTAGCGCCTTCACAGTTAGTTATTTCACCGGGACCATGCACGCCAAACGAAGCAGGCATCAGCTTATCTGCGATTGAACATTTTGCAGGCAAGATTCCTATTTTAGGTGTATGCCTGGGTCATCAAGCTATAGGTCAAGTGTTTGGTGCCAAGGTAGTAGGTGCACAAGAGATTAAGCATGGAAAAGTTTCCCCCCTAACACACCGCAACAGTGGCCTGTTCAAAGGCTTACCTAACCCGTTTAACGTGACGCGCTACCACTCATTGGTTTTAGATCCCGCATCGCTACCTGCCTCACTGAGTGTTGATGCATGGTGTGAAACCGCAAAGGGCACAAAGGAAATCATGGCAATTTCCCATAACCATCATCCTATTTGGGGCGTGCAGTACCACCCCGAGTCACTGCTTACCGAACACGGTCATAGCGTACTGGATGCATTTCTTCAGTTTAAATCAATTTAAGTATACGAGTTTGATGCCGATACGCTTTTATAGCGTAAAAGGTTACGCTTGAAGGCCAGAATTACTCGCAATTCACTGATTTTTCGTTTAACTTTTCATAATTCGTTTTAGCCAATGCGCTGAATAAAGATTATACGAAGCATCGCACACGCAATATCAACAGTTGCAGGGTAAATAAGGCTTGCTTTCAAGCAGTAGCTACCATTTTCATCATTACCGTAGCGAAAGTAATAAAGGCCCCTGATGTACGATAATATTGCCGTTCACCAAAAAGTTATGAGCAGGAGTGCTTTTAATATGACAATGGGGGCAACCACACCGCCCACGATAGACGATCGTTTTGAAAATATGATCATATCGCCAGAGCGAGTGCTGGAAATGCTAGGAAGGCGCAAGGTGGGAGAAGTAAGCTTCGAGCAATCGGAGCAAGGTGATGCGCGCAGGCTGCTATTGCACGTAGAAAAAGTGGCGATTGAAAACAAGCGCCTTCAAGAGAAAACCGAAGCGTCATACCTTGAATCAGTGAGTCACCATCTTCACGAGATCCTTCTAGGTGAATTAACAGAGCAGCTAAGCTATACCGACGAGCTCGTTCAAAACGTACTTAACTTGCCCGAAAATATCGGCGAGCTTCTTGATGCACTTTCCGTGAAAGCATGCTCGGTTTCGAAACTAGAGCCAATTGCCGCAACCATGCCATGGCTTTATGATGAACTGATCGTTGTGGTGAATACTCCACAATTTAGACGCAAAGACTCCCGTGGGCGTATCATTGTTGTAGAGACACTGCGCACAGCATTGAGCTTTTTGGGTATTGAAAACCTACGCACATTGATACCGTCGCTCATCTTAAAGCGTGCTATGCCTCAGATTACCGACCCTTACCCGCTAATTAAACAAAAGCTTACGCCTTATACGACTGGCGTTGCCATAACGGCGAAACGCCTTGCAGCGCTTACGGATCTAAACAAAAACCAGGCTTATACCCTTGCGATGCTTAGTAATTTGGGGCGTTGTGTCGTAACAAGACTTTACTTCAAACTGTTCGATAAAATTCAGCTACATCTGTTGCAAGAATGCCAGAAAGACAAAGAGCAAAAGCGACATGAAGCGCTACTCAAAGTGGCTCCTTCAGCCAACCACCTTATTGCACTACAGCAAGAATTCGCAGATGCAATCAGCGCGGATATTCTGGAGTGGATGCATTTAATGCGCTTGCCTATTGCAGAACCTATGCGAGCGTGTGCCGATAAAGTACCCGCACAGCCTAAAACACTCAGTAAGGTACTTCATCAAGCCCGAACCTACACACAAATTCGGATGTTACATCAGTTAAAGCTTGTTGAAATGAAAGAAGTAAAGCCGCTTTTCATGGAGCAACGCTACCCTGCAGGTGCACTCGAAAAACTCAAAACCATTGATATTTTCACCCTTCCTTTGGTGAAAAACGAAGAAAATCATTAATTTTTTAGTGGATATTCATGCACTCGTTATGCACATTTTTCATTTAATGTGCATGATGCCCCAAATTATTGACGATTGCTCAATGCCTTGCCCGTTTTTAGCTACATTAAACAGGTAAGGCTTCCAGCCCTATCCCCCCTTTCTTATTGCCTCACAGTGCATTAAAACCCGTATGTAGCCCTTTTCTCAGCGCAAAAATTGATTATTACTTATTGATATAGCCCAGTAGTTAATAGTTATTCACTTTTCCTGCAAATTAAGCCACAGTCCTTATAAATAAAGGGCTGCAGCCTTTTGCATAGAAGACAAATGTTAAAAAAAATGGCATACTGTTGAACAAATCCGATTAGTTTTTACGCGCCCAATTAACGCTTATCGACCAAAGTAGTACTAAAATGTGCTCATAGATTCGATAGGCCAAATCACACAGTGTGATTGGCGCCCAACGCAGAGGTAACAAAGATGAACGTAACTCGCGCTACATTTGATGATGTAATGGTTCCTAACTATAACCCAGCAGGTATGGTACCTGTTCGAGGTGAAGGTTCACGCGTATGGGATCAAGATGGAGCTGAGTACATCGACTTTGCAGGCGGTATTGCAGTTAACGTTTTAGGTCACTGTCACCCAGAGCTTGTGAAAGCTCTTAATGAACAAGGCAGCAAGCTTTGGCACTTAAGCAACGTTTTCACTAACGAGCCAGCCCTTCGTTTAGCTAAAAAGCTAAATGACGCAACGTTTTCAGATAGAGTTTACTTCGCAAACTCAGGCGCAGAAGCGAACGAAGCAGCATTGAAGCTAGCTCGTCGCTGGGCGCTGGACAAGCACGGTGAAGACAAAAACCAAATCATCGCTTTCAACAAAGGTTTCCACGGCCGTACCTTCTTTACCGTAACAGTAGGTGGTCAAGCTGCTTACTCTGACGGTTTTGGTCCTAAGCCAGGCGCTGTTGACCACTGTGACTACAACGATTTAGCTGCCTTTGAAGCGCTAATTTCTGACAAAACCTGCGCGGTAATGATGGAACCGCTTCAGGGTGAAGGCGGTATTATTCCACCTGATGTAGATTTCGTAAAAGGTGTTCGCGAGCTTTGTGACAAGCACAACGCATTACTTATTTTTGACGAAGTTCAGTCGGGTGTTGGTCGTACTGGTCACCTTTATGCCTATATGGGTCTTGGCGTAACACCTGATATCCTAACAACCGCAAAATCTCTTGGTGGCGGCTTTCCAATTGGTGCCATGCTTACCACAGCAGACATCGCTGCACACCTTAAGCCAGGTACCCACGGTAGTACTTACGGTGGTAACCCACTAGCCTGTGCTGTTGCGGAAAAAGCGTTAGATATCGTGAACCAGCCAGAAGTGCTTGAAGGTGTACTTAAGAAAGAAGCCCTATTCCGTGAACTACTAGGTGCTATCAATGAAAAGTACAACGTATTTGAAGAAGTACGTGGTCAAGGCATGCTGTTAGGTTGTGCGTTAAATGAGAAATACCAAGGCCGTGCACGTGACTTCATGATGGCTGCAACGAAAGAGAACCTTATGTGTCTTGTTGCTGGCATGAACGTTATTCGTTTTGCACCTTCACTGGTTATTCCTGATGAAGACATCAAAGAAGGTCTTGCACGTTTTGAACGCGCCGTTGCTGCCGTTGTAAACGCCGAATAATTACAACACGAGTAGCGAACATGAATATCATTCGCCCTATCACGAAGGCCGACTATAACGCGCTTAAAGAAATCGCCGTTGAATCAGGTATTGGCTTTACGTCTTTACCTGTCAACGACGAGTTGCTGCAGCGTAAAATTGATCGTGCAGAAACTGCGTTTAACAAACCAAACGTAACCGAACCTGGCGATGAGTCATACTTGTTTGTAATGGAAGATACCACTACCGGACAGGTAGTGGGAACAACAGGTATTGAAGCGGCTGTTGGTATAGACGATGCGTTCTATCATTACCACCTAAGCAAAGTAGTGCACGCCTCGCGCGAGCTTAACATTCACAACACGGTAGACATTCTAACGTTTTGTAATGACTACACCGGTGTTACTGAAATATGTACGCTGTTTCTTCGCGAACAAGCCCGCGGCGGCATAAACGGCCGCTTCCTTTCAAAGGTTCGATTCTTGTTCATGATGGAGCACCGTGAACGCTTCTCAGAGACAGTTATTGCTGAAATGCGCGGTGTGAGTGACGAAGAAGGACGCTCACCGTTTTGGGAGTGGTTGGAAACCCATTTCTTCTCTATGGATTTTCCTACTGCCGACTACTTAACAGGCATTGGTAATAAAGTGTTTATTGCTGAACTTATGCCGAAGTACCCGATATACGTAAATCTGCTTAGCAAAGAAGCGCAAGAAGTCATTGGCGAAGTCCATGACAAAACACGCCCTGCTCTTCAGCTTCTTGAAGAAGAAGGCTTTTCTTGCCGCGGCTACGTAGACATTTTCGACGCAGGCCCGACGGTAGAAGCAAACTTAAGCCACATCCGCACGGCTCAGTCGAGTTTAAAACTGCCTGTAGTGATTGACGATAGCGCTGCTGCCCAAGGGCAAACGCACTACATCATTAATACATCAGTATCTGATTTTCGTGCAGTTGCCACCGAGATGACGGTAAGCGAAGAAAAGCAAGTTGCCGTGCTATCTCGCCAAGCCGCTGCTGCATTGAATGTCAAAGAGGGAGAGCACGTACGCTTCGCCCCCGTTACATTCAGAGATTAAAAGGACACCCACTATGCTACATACACATTTTATCAACGGTGAATGGGTTGCCGGACAAGGTCATGACTTAGTGTCAATTGACCCTGCAAAAAACGAAGTGATTTGGGAAGGTAAGTCTGCGACAGCCTCTCAAATTGATGACGCAATTAACGCTGCTCGTGCTGCACTTCCAGCATGGAGCATGAAAACCGTTGAAGAGCGTCTTGAGATTATTAAGGTTTATGGCACTAAACTAGAAGAAGCTAAAGCGCACCTTGCCAAAGTTATGGCTAAAGAAACGGGTAAGCCAGAATGGGAAACTGCCACTGAAGTTGGCGCCATGATGGGCAAAATTGGTATTTCTGAAAAAGCCTATTTTGAACGCACGGGTAACGTTGAAAACCCAATGCCTGTAGGTAAAGCCTTCATTCGACACAAGCCTCACGGCGTTGTTGCTGTATTTGGCCCATACAACTTCCCTGGCCACCTGCCAAACGGACACATTGTTCCAGCCCTTATTGCAGGTAACACAGTTGTGTTTAAACCAAGCGATTTGACGCCTATGGTTGCACAAGAAATGGTGAAACTATGGGATGCTGCTGGCCTGCCAGCGGGTGTACTCAACCTAGTACAAGGTGAAGTTGAAACAGGTAAGGCTTTGGCGTCGCATAACGATATCGATGGTCTTTTCTTTACGGGTAGCTCACGCACAGGAAAAATCTTGCACGAGCAGTTCGCAGGTCACCCAGGTAAAATTTTGGCTCTTGAAATGGGTGGTAACAACCCACTCATTGTCAAAGATGTGGCTGATGTTGATGCTGCCGTACATGACATCGTTCAATCTGCTTTCATTACGTCCGGTCAGCGCTGTACGTGTGCACGTCGCCTATTCTTACCAGCCGATGCACAGGGTGATGCAATCCTTGCTCGCTTAATCGAAGTGACCAAGAATATTAAGGTGGGTGATTATGACGCTGAAGATCAACCATTTATGGGCGCAATGATCTCAAGTAATGCCGCTGCACTGATGGTAAAAGCACAGCAAGAGCTTGAAAACCTTGGTGGTAAAGTACTGGTTCGCCTTGAACAAAAAGACGAGAACAAAGGTTTTGCTACTCCTGGCATCATTGATGTGACTGACATGCTTGCTTCACTGCCTGACGAAGAACACTTTGGTCCACTACTTAAAGTGATTCGTTACAGCGATTTTGACGCAGCTATCGCAGAAGCGAATAACACCAGCTTTGGCTTATCAGCAGGTCTTCTAGGCGACAACGAAGAAGATTATCGCTACTTCTTCGCACGCATTCGCGCGGGCATCGTAAACTGGAATAGACCTATTACAGGTGCAAGCAGCGCAGCGCCATTTGGTGGCGTGGGCGACAGCGGTAACCACAGAGCAAGTGCGTTTTATGCAGCCGACTACTGTGCGTACCCAGTTGCTTCAGTTGAGCTTGATAAAGTTACTATGCCGGGCAAATTAAGCCCAGGCTTGTCGATGTAACCCAAGCTTTTCACGTTACAAAAAGGCCGACACGATTTTTGTGTCGGCCAGTTTAGTACCAACCCTATACGAACTATTCGTTTAAAAATAGTCAACGACAGAAAGGACCCTACCACCATGCATAGCAACATCGATACGTTGTTTAGCAACATGTGGGACGATTACGTTACCATCACTCCCTCAGCGCATAAAATTCATGCACTTTTGGCGGGTGAAGAAAACACGAACGACATCGTTAACGACCATGTAGCTTTTCGAACTTTTGCTCTTGATAAAACCCGCTTAGACAAGCTTGCTGCGCACTTCTTAGCATTGGGTTATGAAGCTAAAGGCGACTATGACTTTGAAGCGAAAAAGCTTACTGCAAAGCATTTCGAGCACCCTGACGATACTAAACCAAAAGTATTTATTAGTGAGCTTCGTGTAAATGAGCTTTCTGAAACTGCTCAAGCAATTATCAAGAAGATGGTTGATCAAATGCCTGAGTCTGTAGTGGATGCAGATAACTTCTTGTACTCGGGTAAGCATTGGGACGTTACTAAAGCAGAATACGACACTCTGCTTAACGAATCAGAATACGCGGCGTGGATGGCGGCATGGGGCTTCCGTGCTAACCACTTTACAGTAAGTGTTAATCACTTAACCCGTACTGACGAGCTTACCGACGTAAACACATTGCTTAAAGAAGCAGGCTTTGTGCTAAACACCTCTGGCGGCGAAATTAAAGGTGGTCCAGACGTATTTTTAGCGCAATCTTCAACGATGGCTGACCGTGCTGACGTAGCGTTTAGCGACGAAACTGTGGCAATTCCAAGCTGCTTCTACGAGTTTGCACAACGCTATGAAATGCCTGATGGTAAGCTTTACAAAGGCTTTGTTGCCGCATCGGCAGATAAAATCTTTGAAAGCACCAATGCTAAGTAACGAGCTTGCTTAGTCATTAAAAAAGCCCGATAGGGCTTTTTTTGTTTATGCTTAGCTGAAGACATTACCGATTAGGCTCAGTAGTATGCCTTGCCAAGAACTGATCGTAAGGCATTGGTTTATCAAAGTAAAACCCCTGCATTAGCTGAATGTCGGCCTGCTCCATGAAAGGCAAATAAGACTCCAACTCTACGCCTTCAGCCACCACATCTATCTGCAAACTCTTTAACATGGCTATCAGACCATTAAATAGCGCATTGGCTTTGCTATCTTGGTGAATACCCTGAATTAAGCTTTTATCCACCTTAACCACTTCAAACTGGAAACTTCGCAAGTAGCTAAGAGATGAAAAACCACTGCCAAAATCATCCAGAGACAGTCTAAACCCATGATCTCTCAACGTGTTTAATGCTCTAAGTGCTGATTTTTCATCGCGAATAAAGACCGACTCAGTGAGCTCTAGCTCAATAAATTCGGGAGACACATCATTATCCATACAGATAGACATTGCCTGATTTGGAAATTCTGGGTCAAGCATCTGATTAGCGCTGATATTCACAGACAAAGGAATGGCGTCACCCTGCTGCGATTCCATTATTGAAATGTAATCACATGCCGCTTCCAGCGCTTGAAGACCAATGGCGCTGTCCAGCTTGTGCTCTTCTGCTATGGGAATAAACACTGCTGGCGATACAACACCGTGCAAGCCTGAAATCCAGCGACACAGTACTTCACCGCCCTTTAACTCGCCGTTTAGATCATATTTACCCTGAATATAGAAATCGAGAAGGTGGTTCTCTACTGTTCTGCGCAAGTCATTCACCATACTGACCTGCTGGGTCATGCTCTCATAGAGACCTGACTCGTAAATAAACGCCTGCCCTTTACCCAGCTCTTTCGCACGGTACATTGCGGCGTCGGCACACTGCACCAAGCTTTCTAGGTTATCACTATGTTCTGGAAATTCAGCAATGCCAATACTGGCAGACAGCCTAAGCTCCGACGTTTTTACGGTTATGGCGTCTTCTTCTATCTGGCTGATAAGCCGCTCAGAGCGTTCAGCAATTTCCTCAACATTCTGATTAGGCAATACGGCAATAAACTCATCACCACCCCACCTGCCGACTTCCCCTATCGGGCCGAATATGGCAGTAAGGAGCGCTCCTACGCGCTGAAGCTCAATATCCCCTCTTTCATGCCCTGCGTTATCGTTAATTGCTTTGAACCCGTCCAGATCAATAAAGACCAAAATAAAGTGCTGTTCTTTTTGTACTAACCCGGAGATGGACTCACGCAGCGAATTGCGATTGGAAAGGCCGGTTAACTCATCGTGCAATGCCAGTTGACGTAGTTTGGCTTCGTTGCGTTTTCTATCGCTGATGTCGCGCATTGTGGCAATCAAATAAGATGACGTTTGCTGGTAGGTCTCAAACAAAGCCACCGAGATATCGACAACCTTAATTTCACCGTTTTGCGTCTTCACTTTCGACTCGAAGCGAATTTGTTTATCAAGCGCCAACTGCACTTTATCGACTTTCTCAGCAATGAATATTTGGTTGAAATCCAAACCAATGCATTGCTCTTTGAAAGGCGCAGCAATCAGCTGAATATATGCATCGTTACATTCTGTGATAACAAGATCAGGTGAGAGTACTAACATGGGCTCACGTGAGCTCGCAAAAGCAGAGGCCATTAAGTGAAACGATTGTTCAGCTTTTCGCTGTTGAGTAATGTCTTTTGTGGTACCAACAATTTGAAGCGCTTCACCCGCTTTTCCACGCTTTAGCACGCGCCCGCGCAGCCTTACCCACTGAAAATCGCTGTCGAGCTTTAAGCGAAAGGAAAACTCTATACGGTCACGATTGCCGTGTAGCGCCATGCTCCAGTGAAACTGCAGGCCGTCTAAATCGTCCTCATGTACCCGCTCTAGAAGCTCAATTAAGGTGCCTGACCAGGTAGATACACTTTCAGAATGTAGTGAGAATGAGCGAAATTCCATAATGTCATTCTCTGCCTCCCAATTCCAAAAAGACTCCTGCGACGCCCATAGTGCAAGTTCCAAATCTTTCTGTGCACTTTGGCTTTTTTGAAGCGTAGCATACAAACTTTGCGTCTTTTCTCTCAGCAAAGCTTCGGCTTGCTCTCTCGCATTTCGCTCTCGCTTTAAACGCCTTTCAAGTAACGTAGCACGGTCGCTACCAGAAGGCGTGCTATGCGTTGTTCCATCTGACATAACATGCCTCCGTTAAACGAGAGATATACTAAATTCGTAGGTATGAGGCGTATCTAGTTGATGGGTTTCCCTTTCCAGGGTGCAGTTGTAATGAGCTGCGGCTGCGTCCATCAAGCCTTCTGCTAAAGGATATAATTCTCTTTCAGAATAATACTGTAAGCGCATGGTGTTATCGGTTCTGGATATCACCGTAAATCGGGGTAGGTCGGCGTCTGGGTAGAGCTTCTTAACCTGAACATGAATGTCGCCGTCCAAGTGCTCCAGCATATCCAACATGCCTTCTGTATTGGCTAGCACGTCGCCATGTACTGCACCTAACTTACCAAATAAGTAATAGCCAAAATCGTAGAGTAGCTCGTTAGCTGACTTACCCGTTTTTTCCACCAGCACACCTAACAGGCGTTGCATTTGTTCAAACGGGTAATAGCCCACTGCGGTATAAGCGCCGTCGTTTTCTAACCCAGCTTCCATGATGACATCGTCAGCAAACTCAGGAGAAACTTTCTCCTCGAGCATATCGATTAACGATGTAAAAACTATGCCTAGCATGTAAATTCCTCATCTAATCCCTTTTTGAGTGTAGTTCACCTAAGCATAAGAACAACTTAAACTTTATGACAAGTCTTCAGATGTTTCGTCCTTGCTGGGTAAGACAACTTCAACCGTATCAACCCGCTGTAGTCCTCGCGGTAATTTATTCCCTCTTCGACCTCTTTCTCCCTGATAGTGGGTAAGGTCGTCAGCCGTCAGTGTCATGTTGCGCTTACCGGCTCCCACTTTAATTGCGGCACCATCAGGTACAACAGCAAGCACCTTCACGTACTCTTCTCGAGATTGCGATTTTGCAGAAGGAATATTGATAAGCTTGTTCCCCTTCCCTTTACCTAAACTTGGTAAGTCGCGTAGTGGGAACATGAGCATGCGACCTTCATTAGAAATACTTAGGCACCAGTCGGAGTCTGGATTTGTAACCGGTGTTGGTTTCATGACTTTCGCCGCAGTAGGCAATGATAAGTAGGCTTTACCCGCCTTGTTCTTACTCACCATATCTTTAAATGTGCCGACGAAGCCGTAACCTGCATCAGAACCTACTAAGAATTTGCTTTCGTCTTGCGCCATAATGACGTGTTGGAATGACTCGCCACCCACTATGCTGAAGCGCCCGGTTAGCGGCTCCCCTTGACTTCGTGCAGACGGCAACCCGTGAGCGTCACAAGAGAAAGTACGACCTGAACTGTCCATAAACACGGCAGGCTGATTACTCTTGCCTTCGGCGCTGGATAAATAGGCATCACCAGCTTTGTAGCTTAAACCTTCCGCATCGATATCATGACCTTTTGCACAGCGTGCCCAGCCTTTTTCTGACAGCACAACAGTTACAGACTCAGCAGGTACCAGCTCTTTTTCAGACAGCGCTTTAGCTTCACCACGCTCAACAATAGGTGAGCGTCTGTCGTCACCGTACTTTTCAGCGTCTGCAAGGATTTCTTTCTTAATGAGGGTTTTAAGGCGGCGATCTGAGCCTAGAAGCTGCTGAAGCTTGTCGCGCTCTTCTGCAAGTTCATCTTGCTCGCCTTTAATCTTCATTTCTTCTAACTTGGCTAAGTGACGAAGCTTCAATTCCAGAATAGCTTCCGCTTGTGTGTCACTTAAACCGAATCGCGCCATTAA
This sequence comes from Alteromonas sp. CH_MED4-4, assembly GCF_037029575.1. NCBI lineage: Bacteria > Pseudomonadati > Pseudomonadota > Gammaproteobacteria > Alteromonadales > Alteromonadaceae > Alteromonas > Alteromonas sp. CH_MED4-4. The sequence continues at coordinate 81,501 of NZ_JAYMEU010000017.1, forward strand.
TTCTGGTTTTGGTTTGTCGTACGTGCGAATAATTTCGATAACTTCATCGATATTCAAAAACGCAATTAATAAACCTTCTAAAATATGCAAACGCGCTAACACTTTATCTAAACGGTATTGCAAGCGGCGCGTCACGGTATCTTTTCGGTACTGCAACCATTCAGACAAAATCGTACGTAAATCTTTCACCTGAGGGCGACCGTCTAGGCCAATCATGTTCAAGTTGACCCGGTAGTTTTTCTCTAGGTCGGTAGTTGCAAATAAATGCTGCATCAGCTGAGTTACATCAATGCGATTTGAGCGAGGCGTAATCACCAAACGAGTTGGATTTTCATGATCCGATTCGTCTCGCATATCGCTTACCATCGGTAACTTTTTCGCCTGCATTTGCGCGGCAATTTGCTCTAGTATCTTGGCACCAGACGCTTGGTGAGGTAGAGCGGTAATGACAACATCACCGTTTTCTTCCATATACACCGCGCGCATTTTTATAGAACCACGCCCAGTCTCGTACAGTTTTTGAATATCAGACTTTGGCGTAATAATTTCAGCTTCGGTAGGATAGTCAGGTCCATTAACGTGTTCTAGCACATCGCTAAGCTCGGCTTTGCTGTTGTCTAACAACATGGCACACGCGTTGGCCAACTCTCTCACGTTGTGAGGAGGAATATCCGTCGCCATGCCAACGGCAATCCCTGTCACGCCATTTAATAGGATATGTGGCAAGCGAGCTGGAAGCACGCTAGGCTCGTTTAGCGTACCGTCAAAATTAGGTACCCAATCTACCGTACCTTGTCCAAGTTCATTCAGCAGCACCTCAGAGAAGCGCGAGAGCTTAGCTTCCGTATAACGCATGGCAGCAAACGATTTCGGATCATCCGGCGCACCCCAGTTACCTTGACCATCTACTAAAGGGTAGCGATAAGAGAAAGGCTGAGCCATGAGCACCATCGCCTCATAACAGGCAGAATCGCCGTGAGGGTGAAACTTACCCAGCACATCACCTACGGTTCTCGCCGATTTTTTATATTTGGCGTTTGCATTTAACCCTAGGTCTGACATCGCATAAATGATGCGTCGCTGAACAGGCTTTAAGCCATCCGAAATATGTGGAAGTGCACGGTCCATGATGACGTACATGGAATAGTTTAGATAAGCGTCTTCGGTGAAACGTCGAAGAGGAAGTTGCTCTACCCCATCGCGATTAATGATGATCTCGTCACTCATGATAGTTTTTTCGTTTTGTTATTAATACCAATGCGCTCGTGCTAGTTAGGCTGTCTATTGTGGTCAATTTAGCGCACCACTTAGTGAAAGCTCGCGAGCGTTAAAGGCTATTGTGGGGTAAACCGCATTTGTGTGCAATCCTTGAAACCAATTGTCGCGACTTTTGGGTCTTACTCATTGTATGGGGTGAGGGTTTGTTTTGTTATTCTTCAAAGAGAGTGGTTAAATAGCATTGGGTGAAATTTGCCGTTCAATTTTCACTCTTACGAGTAAAACTAAAAAATAATAAAGCCCCTAATCAAACGGTAACGTAAGTACAGATAATCATGGCTATCTTTCGCGTATTCTTTTTTTTATTTCTTGTTGTAGGCAGTTACCTGCCTTCGAATGCCAGCGCGCAGCATATCGAGCAGCTCTTCGATGAAGAAAGTACGCTAGATTTATCAGACTCTCTGTATTTTTTATTTGAAACCGATTATCAGCTTACTATCAGCGATGTATCACGAAGGCGCAATGACTTCCTTATGCATCCCCATGACAACCCTAACTTTGGGTTTCGTAATAATGGCATGTGGCTACTCACTTCTGTTGCCAATGTTTCAAACGATAAACACTGGGTGTTCTCAATAAATTTCAGCCAACTCGACAGTGTTGATTTTTATTTGGTGCAAAACGGCAAGGTAATAAAGCAAAGCCATCAGGGGAAAGCTCAAAAAGAACAGCGTTTTCGTGTTCCAACCTTTCGTGTTGAGCTGCCTGATAGCGATCCTGTCGACCTTTACATACGCATTGAAAGTCGCTCATCTAGCCTAATTGCACCACTTCGAATTCAAGCCGAACCGCTACATAGCAGCTACTTCCAAATGGACAGCTTGCTCTGGGGCTTTTTCTACGGCGGATTGCTTATTCTCGCTATTTATAACCTTGCTCTATTTTTTGGCGTGCGGGAAAAAAGTCTGATTGCCTATGTTGGCTATATCGCTGCGGTTATTTTGTGGCAGTTTGTGTGGGGCGGCCATACGCACTTGCTGTTTAGTCAGGGGATCCCCTCTTGGCTGGTTGGGCATTCCGAGCTGATATTCGTAATTATTGGTATAAGCTCAGGCTTTTTTACCAAGACGTTTTTGGAAACGGAAAAGCACTCTCCCACGGCACATCCTGTCATTAACTTATTGTTGGTTTGCCAAGCGTTAACAGGGCTGGTGTGCTTCGTCGATCTGCTTCCTTCTATTTGGAAGAACAACCTAGTATACGGCGTGGGTCTTGTGGCGATATTGAGTTATATCTACGCCGGGTTCGAAGCATTTTTCAATAAGTTTAAGCCCGCGCGTTACTTCATATTTGCATGGAGTATGCTCGCCACCGGCGCAATTATAGGTATGTTAAGCCTTATCGGAATTTTACCTTCCAACGACTTCACCACCTATTGTTTTCAGGTGGGTGTTTTCTTAGAAGCAGGGCTCTTTTCCTTTGCATTAATGGAGAAAAGCAGAGGCCAGCTGGAAAGCGAAGTTGAGCAAGCAACAAATGATTTGCGCAACAATATGGAGCTCATTGAAGAGCAGAATGCCCGTTTAGATATCGCGCGCAAAGATGCGATAAAAGCCAGTAACGTTAAATCTCAATTTCTGGCCAACATGAGCCATGAAATTCGCACACCTCTTAATGCCATCTTGGGGTTCAGCAAAGAGTTGAACAATGCGTCGCTGCCCACTGACCAGCAAGAGCAAGTCAGAATTGTAAATACGGCCGCGGATAACCTGCTAACAATCGTTAACGATATCCTCGATTTTTCTAAGATTGAGGCCGGTAAACTGCAAATTAATAATCAGCCTTTCTCGCCTAATAAGCTGCTCGAAGAAATGGTCACTATCATGGCTAAATCTTCCCACAGCAAGCGCATCGAATTTGTATTTGATTTGCACCCGCTCCCTGAAAAACTCATTGGCGATGTGTTTCGTATTAAGCAAGTGCTCAATAACTTGTTAAGTAATGCACTCAAATTCACGTCCAGCGGTACCATTACGTTTTCGGTGGGCGGACGCTCGCTTCCTCATGGTATTCACGAAGTAAATATTACCGTTGAAGACACAGGTATCGGAATAAGCCGACAGGACAGAAAAAAGCTATTTAACGCCTTCTCGCAAGTAGACGACGCCCTTAACCGTAATTACCAAGGCACTGGATTAGGTCTCGTGATCAGTCGAGAGCTGGTTCGCTTAATGAACGGTGATCTAACGCTAAAAAGTGTATTAGGCCAAGGCTCTACGTTTAACGTATCACTACGTATGAACCAGTTAAGCCAGAAATATGCGTTAACTAGTAGTGAAGACTGGAAAGGTAAGAACGTGGTTATTTTCGACCCGGTACCTGCAACACGTCGCTCAAGTGCAAGCATGTTATCGATTTTGGGTGCGCAGGTTACCTCTGTTGAATCACTAGATTATTTGATGTCACTTAAAGGCCAGTACGACTTTTTCATGGCAACTGTGCCGGTAAGTAAGATGGGATTGCGGGATACCTATTTAAGTCGTTTTGTACAATTCCCTGCGCAAAAGCGCATACTTTGGTATTCCGGCCCTGAACCTTTTGCGCAATACCCAAGCCTGTCGCAACATTTCCATTCACAAGCGCGTATGCCGATGACGCTTACCAAGTTAGATAGCCTGGTGCACCACCATACAACGCCAGCTAAAAATGCGATGCAAGAGAAAATAGGCACGCTACCAAAAGCTAAAATTCTTGCCGTTGATGACATGGAAATGAATCTTAAACTGCTGCATACGTGGCTCGATCATTCTCCTGTCGAGCTAACCACAACGATCAGTGGACAAGACGCCGTCAATCAATGCCAGACTCAAGAGTTTGACTTAATTCTCATGGACGTGCAGATGCCAGGCATGGACGGACTGCAGGCCACCCGAGAAATTCGTAAATCACCGCTGAATATGGGTACCCCAATAGTGGCAGTGACAGCCCACGCGTTTAAAGAAGAGCAAGAAAGACTGCTTGCCTCTGGCATGGACGATTACTTACCTAAGCCTATTGAGGTTGAGCTACTTATTACGCTTATCAATTCGTGGTGCCACAATGTTGAGCCCGGTGAAATCGTCTTTCCCTCTATCGACTGGCAGCTAGCACTTAAACGAGCGAATCAAAATCAAGATACAGCAAAAGAAATGTTAGACAGTTTTATTGCGTTACTGCCCGAAACTATCGAGACACTTTCGGCGCTTTGGGACGATCAAGATTACAACGGGCTTAAGACCGAAGTTCACAAACTACACGGTGCGTGTTGCTATACAGGTCTGCCGCGCATGCAGCATTTAGCCAACGAAACAGAGAGCTCACTTAAACTTGGTCAGCACAAGCTAGTCGAGGAAAACTTACCAGCCCTTATTGCCGAAGCCAAGAAAGTGCTTAACGAGAGTAAATTGAAGGACAGCCGCAGCTAGGCGAATAAAGTCTAATTGCTACGATGAGCTTAGCTGGCTTCAGAAGACTGCCTAGCTTTCTGGCACTGAGCAATAAGTCCTGCAAACTCGCTGGCATCCCTATCTAGCTCTGAACTCGCGATAAAAATATCATACCCAAGGCGCTTTCTTAGCTCTACCATACGATGTGCCAGCATAGCTTTAATGCCTTTAATGATGGTCCCGTCTTCCATAACGTACTGCTTATCGTCAAACATAGATTGCTCATAACAGCTTCCAGAGGCGCAATTCTCATCTGTGTTCTGCATTAGCAATGGCCGCTGCTCCATTAACAAGTGCGTTGCAAGCCGTGGTGAAATCGTATTGAGGAAATCCGTGTAACTTTTGATTTTGAAACCGATGGTTTCAAGGGGAATATGCTCCAGCCCATGGCGAACACGGGGGCAATCTGCGCGCAGCAGGTTGTCCCAGTGAATACGCCAACTGCCCAGACGGTGGCGATAAGTAATATAGTCTTTGGCTATTTCCAAACTATAGTCGGGCTCACGAATTTTGAAGTACCCTACGAGCAAGCACACTAACGCGGCACTGGTGATGAAAATCCCCGCTAAGAACAGCCAATCGGGAAGAAAGGCTAACCACAGTGCCGCAACACACAAACCGATACAGCCCAGCACCAGGCTAGTAATACCGTTACTTTTCGAGGCAGCTCGGATATAGATTGGTTCGACACTAGTACCAGACATAAAAATACACCACCAACATGATTACGGCCCAAACGATATAAAGTCTCATGCGTTTACACTTAACGCAGTCGGTTTGCCACCAACGCAAAAGAGAATTTGATTTTCGCATACGCTAAGTAAGCCAAATTTATACGTGGGTTAAAAAGGGATAGTTTAACCGTAAAATTATGCCAATGTGTGATTTCTATAACGGTATCGTTGAAAAGCAGCCACTATAGTTGGCGTAAAGACTAACGACAAGATTACCGAGAATCCTACTCCACCAGCCAGCACCACGGCCAACGGCGGCCAAAAGCTACCTTCACTGAACAATAGCAAAGGAATCAATCCACCTACCGTTGTGAAAGTAGTCGATAAAATATGGCGGCTGCAGCTCATGGTTTCTTCAACAATGGCTTTCGTGTCTCCCTGCTTTGCTTTGGGGTTCGCGTTGATAGCGGCAATGACCACTATCGATCCGTTGATTGCTACGCCAATAAGGCCTGCACAACCTAGCAGCGGATTAAACCCAACCGGCAATCCAGATATCCAAAGACTGAACATACCCAGCCCTACAGAAAGTATTGCCACTAATCCGATTACACCCGCCATGCGCAAGCTGGTAAAAGTCAGAATGAGCGTTGTTACCATAAGAACCAACAGCACCGGCGCATAGGTCGCTAATTTACCTAATGCTTGCTGCTGTTCATCAGCGTCTCCCGCTAAATGAATACGATATCCTTCGGGAAGAATTAATCGACTTTCGAGCAGATCTCGCAAATGGTTACTTGCATCAATGGCCGGGACACCAGGAAGCAAAAACGCCTGAATACGATTTAACCTTTCGCCATCAAGGCGCGTGATACTGCTGGTTGCAGGCTGAAGCGTTAAGTTTGTTACAGCAGCAAGTGGAGACCAAGAAATAGCATTGTCTCCTGCAACCGGAATTGGCATGGCGTCTACGCCCGTTACATTTTGTCTATACGCCTCGTCTAGCCTTACGCGTACAGGAATTTCTTCTGTGCTTTCCAAAACAGAACCACCGGTAATACCTGAAAAGTTTATCTGCATTTGATTGGCAAGCTCGGAAAGCGTAAGCCCCAAGTAAGACAGGTTATCGCTGTCCGCGTTTATTTTAAGCTCGGGTTCTCCCATTGAAACGCTGGTTATAGACTGAGAAATGCCGTCGACTTCAGACATTAACATGCGTACTTTGTCGCCTAGGTCGTTCAACACATTCAGATCAGGGCCGAAAATCTCTACCTCAACAGGCGCCGCAATAGGCGGACCCTGCCCAAAGGCTCGCACTACAATTTGTACCTCTGGATACGCGCTATCAAGCTCTTGTTGTAGTTTGCCCACTAGCGCAACAGCGTCATCCACTGTATCTGTCGACACCACAGCATTTGCGAAATAAGGCATGTTGTCACGCGTCATCATCTGGTTGTAGTACACCGACGGCGCAGAGCCCCCGACTAACCAACTAACTTGTTTCACGCCTTGCTCACTGCGAATAGCACTATCTATTTTTTTAACATAGCTCGTTGTGTTGTCGATACTGCTCCCTTCTTTGGTCCACAGGTACACTTCGAACTGGTCTCTATCTGCACTTGGGAAAAACACATTGGCTAAGCTTTTAGACAGTACAAAGCCAGATAAACAAAGCAAAGCAATAACCGGTAACACCAAAATTGGCTGTTTAACCCATCTACCCAATTGCTTTTTAAAAGCGAGACTGAGCTCTGGCGCTTGTAATCCCACTTTCCACCACGCCTTCGATGCTGTTTCATGTTGCGAACTATTGTCGTGCTTTGGCAAAAATCGGGCAGCGAGGGCTGCAATGATAGTAAGAGAAATAAACAGCGAGCCAATAAGTGCCATCACCACGCTAATGGCAATCGGGCCAACAAAGTCACCAATGTTTCCATCTAAAAGAAAGATGGGCATAAAGCCTAAAATGGTCGTCAGCGTTGAAGCCAGCAGCGGTACAAATAGATGTGAAACGCTTTTGGCCATAGCACCTACTCGCGTTAAATTAGGATCTTGTAAATTAATGCGAATTTCATCGGTAATAACAATGGCATTATCGATTAGTAAACCAATGGCGATGATCATGCCAAAGATAGACATTTGGTGAATTTGCTCGTCGTAAAAACTTAAAGAGAACAAGGCAAAAGCGGCGCATAAGGGAAGTGCCAGGCCCACAATCCACGCAGCACGAAACCCCATGAAAAGTAGAATAACCATCATGACCACGGCGCACCCCATAAGCAGGTTCATCGATAAGTCAGCAAGGCGAGTAGCGGTATATTCGTTTTGCTCAAATGCGACGGTCGCGGTTAAGGTTCCGCTGAAGTCTTTATTGAACTGCTCCACTACTGCTAATGCATTTTCTGTCCATACATCAGAACGCAGTGACGGCTGCATACGCGCTGCCACAAAGATAGACTCTTCACCATTTAGAAATGCCACTTCGTTGCGAGGGGTAGTAAAACTGCGCTCCACTGTAGCGATGTCTTCTACCCGTAAGTAGCGGCCTTGCTCGTTAACTAAGGGAATTGAAGCAATCATGTTCACGCCATTTAAGCCCTCTCCCACTGTAAAGCGCAAATTGCTTTGCTGGGAGTTAAGCATACCCGCAGGCAATTTGGGGTCGGCGCGGCTTATTAAGTTACTTACTTGCTGTAAGGTAAGACCCGTTGCAGCAAGCTTAATAGGGTCGATATTGACGCTAATTTCTTCCTGCGGTGCGCCGTATACACGTACTAACTCAGTGCCATTAACGTTTCGCAGCCTGTCTGTAAGTTCTTGGGCTAAACGCGCGGTGAGTGTAATAGGGGTATTTTCAAAGTGGTCTGCTCGCACAGACAGCAATAAAGTGAACGCTGTCGCACCGCGCTTCTCATCGAAAACTGGCGCCATGGCACCTTCAGGGAATGACTCAGCGGCAGCGCCAATGGCATCGCGAATTTCACTGAATAATTGTTCGTTACTTGAATTATTTATCCAGTCTTGCGTCTCTATGAGAATGATGGAGATACCAGCACGCGACGTGGACTTCACTTCCTTTATTTCAAATATTTCTCTAAGCCTGTCTTCAAGCACATCACTAACCAAAGCCTCTACCCGTTCCGCCGATGCGCCTGGGTATTGAGTGATGATTAATGCGTTTCGCGTATCTATTCGCGGGTCTTCAATACGCGGCAGAGAGCCTAATGCTGACAACCCTGCTGTGACTAGCACCAGAAGACTCAGTATGAGTAAATGCCCTCGTCGGTAAAATAAGGTATACCATGGATAAGATTTATCTGAGCCGAAGTTAAATGACTTCATTAGCGTGCCCCAGCTTGATGTTGGCTGGGGATTGATACCATTTGGCCAGGTGCGAGTTTGTGTGTACCTTCGCTTACGTAAACATCTCCATCTTTGAGCGCTCCGCGCACAAACGCGTTGTTTCCGTCGGTATATACAACTTCCACTACACGGGCTTCAAGGGTGGCGTTTTGCTCGTTTGATAAAACAAATACACGCCACAAACCGCGCAAGCCGTTGCTTAGCGCGTTAACCGGCAGCCAACTTCCTGTCTCAGAGTGAGAACGAAATCCAGACAAAATGGCCATGTCACCGGGGCGTACCCGCTCATTACTATTTAATGTCACTAAAATATCAATGGTTCGCGTTTGCACGTTGCGAACAGGTAAGCGTTGCGTAACAGTTCCCGCCACATCAATATCCCCGACGCTAACCAGCACCGGCTCATTAAGGTCAAACTGATCCACAACATCGGCAGGTACCGCGAAACGAGCCTGATAATTCTCTATGCCCGTAATTCCAAACACGGGGGTTCCAGCGCTAACTACACTGCCTTCATCAAAAAAGCGTCTATTGACTACGCCATCGAAGGGAGAAATAAGGGTCGTTTTTTCTATTTCTACATTCAGTGATTCAAGGGCGGCCTGCATTTCATTAACTTGGGCCTTAGCGACATTTAAACTTGCCTTTACTTCGTCTAGTCGCTGTGCTGATTCTAGCTTTTTCTCAACCAACGACGTGGTTCTTTCGCTGTTTACTCTAGCAAGCTCAAGGTCGGCGTTTGCACGCTCAAGTGAGGCTTGAAGCTCACGTTTTCTGGCATTGAGACGCTGAATATCTTGACGGGCTAGAACATCCCCTTTACTTACTACATCGCCCTCTTCAACAAGTAATGTATTGACTTGCCCTGCCATATCGAATGAAAGCGAAGTGGCCCGTGGGGATTCGATAAGCCCAAAAACATTGATTGGAGTTTCAAAGCCCGATTGAATTTTGACTGTTCCAGTGGACACTGCAACGGGAACTCTTGCCTCTGGCGTTTGTGTCGCATTGCCAAGCCCTGCTGTCATCAAAAGAATGACCAACGCTGCAGTAAAAACGGCAATAGCGATAATAAGTGAGAGTTTGCCACTTTTAGAAGGCGTCGTTGCAGCAGTCATAACATTTCCTTTAACCAGTTTAGCGTTTGCTCTGGGCTATATTTGCATACTTATTGTGCTATGCTAGTATATAAATACTAGACCGTCCAGTTTGATATTTAAATATTCGTCAATAAAGTGAGAACGAACGTGGCTACCACTCGAAAGCAAGGCCGACCTAAAAGCGAAGAGAAATACCATCTTATATTGCATGCAGCGTCTTGCCTGTTCTTAAAAGAGGGCTTTGCCAACACATCTATGGACACTGTGGCTAAAGCCTCTGGTGTGTCTAAACAAACGGTCTATTCTCATTTCGAAGGAAAAGATGCTCTCTTTAAAGCGGCAATCTCATCGAAATGCAGATCATACCAACTCGACACCCAGCAACTTATCGACGCCACTTCAGGTTCACTCTCACTATTAGAATGTTTACGAAAAGTTGGCTGTCAGTTTGTGCGACTTTTACAAGATCCTGAAGCCATTGCTATCTTTCGAGTAATTATAGCTGAAGCGGTAAATAGCCCTCATGTGGCAACACTTTTTTATCAGGCTGGCCCAGAAGCTTCCCTATCTACATTGAGTGATGTCATAGAGAAGTTCGGAGAAGGTAGCTTAAGCCGTGATATCGCCCAACAGCTGGCAGTAGATTATTGCGCCCTGCTTAAGGGGGAATATCACACCATGATGCTGTGCGGCATACAGTCTCCGCTTCAAGACGAAGCGATTACAGCCCACGTAAATAGCGCGGCTGAAAAAATCCTTTTACTCTTTACCCACTATACTCAGCAACACAATTAGCCGACATCTGCGCACATGCACACTTGCATTTTGATTTGTGGAAAGCCCTTTTCAATAAAACGCCAAACAGAGAAAAACCTAAGGCAAGATTAACGTTGCGCTAATGACTTAACCCCAGCGGTATTATAAACTAGCGCCGTTTTCGTTGATGATTGAGAAGCGCATGTCTGACTTTACCGGTAACCACATTCTTTCGGTTAATCAATTCGATCGCGAGGCCATTGAGAAAGTGTTCTCAGTTGCCAATTCCATGCAACCCTATGCCAAACGACAAAAGCGCACAACCGTGCTAGATGGCGCCATTCTCGGTAACCTTTTCTTTGAGCCAAGTACCCGTACGCGAGTTAGCTTTGGTACCGCATTCAACCTTTTAGGTGGTGAAGTTAGAGAAACCACCGGCATGTCGAGCTCTGCGCTGGCTAAAGGTGAGTCATTGTACGACACAGCCCGTGTGCTGAGCGGCTATTCCGACATTATTGCAATGCGACATCCTGCGGCGGGTTCAGTGGCAGAATTTGCCGAAGGTAGTCGTGTACCTGTTATCAACGGTGGTGATGGTGCAAACGAACACCCAACCCAAGCACTGTTGGACTTGTTCACGATTAAACGTGAACTGGAATACAATGGCCACGGCATTGACGGCTTACACATCGCCATGATTGGTGATTTGCGTTACGGCCGAACAGTACACTCTTTATCTCGCTTGTTATGTTTGTTTAAAAACATTCGCTTTACGCTCATTTCGCCAAAAGAGCTGGCCATGCCTCAGCCCATTATAGACGCCATCGAAAATGCGGGGCACCAGCTTACGATTACCGATACCCTTGAAGGGAATATGGATGCGGACATATGCTATCAAACACGCATTCAGGAAGAGCGCTTTCCTTCTCAAGAAGAAGCCAACAAATACCGAGGTAAGTTCCGCCTTAATCAGTCGATTTACACGAAACACTTTCAGTCGAAGACCGTTATCATGCATCCACTTCCACGAGATTCACGTATGGAAGCCAACGAATTGGATAACGATCTAAACCTTAATCCAAACCTCGCCATTTTTAGACAAACCGACAATGGTGTACTTGTCAGAATGGCATTGTTTGCGCTTACTCTGGGTGTAGAAAACCTTCTCACTAAGTACGAGCGTGACGTTGTTTGGTACAGCAATAAGAGTAAGTAATTACATGCAAAAATCTGAAGCCCTATTTACCCGCGCCCAAAAAACCATTCCTGGTGGCGTAAATTCACCCGTTCGCGCTTTTAAAGCGGTAGGCGGTACACCTCGCTTCATCACGAAAGCTGATGGCGCTTACATGTGGGATGCGGATGGCAAACAATATATTGACTATATTCAGTCTTGGGGCCCTATGGTTCTAGGTCACAATAACGCTCAAATTCGCGAAGCGGTTATTGAAGCGTCGTATAACGGCCTATCTTTCGGTGCACCTACCGAAGCTGAAGTGATCATGGCTGAGTTGGTTAGCGAACTGGTACCATCTATGGAAATGGTACGCATGGTGAACTCTGGTACAGAGGCCACCATGTCAGCTATTCGCCTGGCTCGCGGCTACACGAGCAGAAACAAAATTGTTAAGTTTGAAGGCTGCTACCACGGGCACGCCGACTCACTGCTAGTGAAAGCGGGCTCAGGGGCGCTAACCCTTGGTGTACCAAGTTCACCAGGTGTTCCAGCAAATGTTGCTGAGCATACGCTTACCGTTGAATACAATAACCTAGACAGCGTAAAAGAAATCTTCGAAGCCCATGGCGATGATATTGCGTGCATTATCGTTGAACCTGTCGCTGGTAACATGAACTGTATCCCTCCTGTGGAAGGCTTCCTTGAAGGACTTCGCGCTATTTGTGACCAATATGGCAGCGTATTGATTTTTGATGAAGTAATGACAGGCTTCCGCGTATCTCGCGGCGGGGCGCAAGAGCGTTATAACATCAAACCAGACCTGACTTGCTTGGGTAAAGTCATTGGCGGCGGCATGCCAGTGGGCTGTTTTGGTGGCCGTCGTGACATTATTACTCACATAGCACCGACAGGGCCAATTTACCAAGCGGGTACGCTTTCTGGTAACCCAGTAGCAATGGCTGCAGGTCTTGCTGCTTTAACGCAAATAAAGCAGCCTGGACTTTACGATTCAATTTTCGAAAATACGCAAACGCTAGTGGATGGTTTCCAAACCCTTGCTGACAAACACAATATTAGTCTAACTACTAATATTGCCGGCAGTATGTTTGGGATATTCTTTACTGACGTAGAGAAAGTTACGAACTACAAGCAAGCAATTAACTGTAATACCGAGCAATTCAACAAATTCTATCACGGTATGCTAGAGCAAGGCGTTTACTTAGCACCTGCATCTTATGAAGCGGGCTTTGTTTCTAAAGCGCATGACGCTGCAGTCATTGAGCAAACCCTTGCTGCAGCAGATAAAGTGTTCTCAACGCTTTAAGTTAATTCCTTTCTGGTAGTTTTTGCACTAATACGCCCACCGTGGCGTGTTAGTGCCTCTTCTTCATTGCTTCTCTCATACGTAACACTTGAATTCCTCGCGGGCTAGATTATTAGCCTTCATTTAAAAGCAGTTTATAGGTGTGGTGTTATCAATGGATTGGCAGTTTGGCGCTATTTGCGCACTTTTTCTCTACAGTGTCGCTATCACAACTTTGCACGTAAGGCGCAGCCGTCGGTTTGCATACAGAGCTAGCCAATTTAAACGTCGGCGTCATGTCTCCACCACTGTCGCAAAAAACGACGATGAAACGCACTTTCACACAGCTGCCGATGAGGCCCAAAGGCTTACACAAACCTTTCAAAAATTCATTCCAAAGCAGTTTGTGGAGCACATGTCGAATTCTGACGTAGACGCGCTGGGTCTTGGCTATGCGGCTGAAAACGACGTTGCGATTATGTTTTGCGATATCAGAGGCTTTACCGGTTTTTCTGAACGTATTACGCCACAAGAGTTGATGAACTTTCTTAATTCTTATTTCACCAGAATGAACGATCCTATTCATCAAAACCACGGTTTTATTGATAAGTTCATGGGCGACGCCATTATGGCGCTGTTCGATCATCGCGAAGGATCTTCACAACAAAAAGCTATGGATGCGGTTAATGCTGCGCTCGACTTACGCAAAGCGCTGACAATATATAACGGCCATAGAAAGAACAGTAACTACGAACCAATTAATATGGGAATAGGTATCCACTTTGGCCCTGTTATTATGGGTACGGTAGGTTCAGAAGATAGGATGGATACCACCGTCATTGGCGATAGCGTAAACATTGCTTCTCGCTTAGAAGCTTTAACCCCCAAATACGAGGCGGATATTATCGTAAGTGCCCAAGTTCTTCAGACCATAGGGTCTGGCTTCCCAATTAAAACCCGCTTGCTTGACTGGGTAAGAGTGAAAGGACGAAAAGCGCCAATTGAAATATACGAGGTGTTAAGCCACCTTTCAGAGAGTGAGCAGGAAAAGAAGTTGGCGGTTCAGACCAAGATTGCCGCAGGTATCGCATGCCGTATAAATCAGCAGTGGGACGAGGCCATTTCTTTTTTTGAGACCGCTGTCGCTATGAGCCCAAACGATTCGCTAGCGCATCATCACATAGATGTTTGTCGAATTTACAGAAGCGTCGATTTTAAGGAGGATTGGGATGGTGCGCTAGTCTACTAATCCCAATGGCCATAAGCGACGGTTAAATTTAGGACTCAGATAACTTAGCCTGCTGGCGAATAAAATTAATGGATGGCGCGAAAAACGCAGCACCTGTTTCAGCACTGGTAAAGTCCAGCCATCTGTCATAATCGCCTTCACCGTTGCCGTATATTTGGCTGTGGAGCATCTGTTTAAATGGCCGCGCACTGGCACTACAGCTTACAAAGAATAAGCCTTGAGAGGCCATATCACCGTATGGCATGCCTTGCTTAATTAGCCTTGGTTCGTCGCCATCGGGCGCAACAGTGCTTGCCCTAACACAATGCGAAGATTCAGATTGTTCGCTACTTACCAAATTGTGCTCTTGCGTGGTGCCCATCACTTGTTCTTGCTGACGGCTTGAAAGACTATTCCAGCGCCTTAAATCATGGCGATAGCGTTGTATGTGAACATAGCTGCCACCGCTAAAATCAGGATCATCTTCGCCAATAATCCCGACTTGTCTGCGCTTCATTCCACGTGGATTGTCTGCGCCATAAAGAAAACCATTGAGGTCACGGCCATCTAAGTACCTAAACCCTCTTATTTGCTCTACCAGTTCTACATGAATACGCAACAAATCCATCACTTCAATGCCAACCGCATGGCAAATATCCAGCCTATCAGCGCGAATTTGAATGAAGAGATCGCAAGGCATGGTGGGGGCACTTCTATCATCACACTGCATATCAGGAAAAGGGGCAAGCTCAACAGGTATCAAACCGGGGTATACCTCAGCCCAGTAACCGGTGCCAATAGCGACAACGCCGGTTACCATGGCTTCGTAGTGCTCATTCTCAAAATGCTCGAATATATCCAGCACGCGAGATAGTTTGGCGCGTACGGCTTGGCTATCGTCATCAATGACGTTCAGTAGTAAATACTGTGCATGTAAATTTGGCTCAGCGCAGAGGCCTTTTTGTGGTTGTGTCATTGCCGCTCTTGTTGTTATTAACGCCTTGTTCTGACGTTTCGCTGCTGGCGATCATTCGCCGCGCTTTGTTGTGCGAACCTTATCGTAAAGTGTAGCGGCTGCTTCAAACTTTGAAACCCTTTAAAGCGAAGCAGCAAACGGGGAACAAATTAACTCCGCCGCCTATTATTTACACTAGTGTGCTTAATAGCCCGCGGCTTGTCCATCTTTTCGCGTTTCTGAAGCGCCAAAATAGACACCTTTCTGCTCGTCCCAAGCGATGGCCTGATAGCCACCGAACGCGCCTACCACGCGTTGAAGCTTATGCCCCCGCTCCATGAGTTCTCGCTGAACGGTTTCACTGAACCCTGATTCTAAGCTCACATAGCCACCATCAGTCATCAACGCGCCCGTTGGGCTACTCGACCCACTGTGCAGTATGCGTGGAGCATCCCCCGCTTCCTGCAGATTCATTCCAAAGTCGAGAATGTTTACAATAATTTGTGCATGCATTTGAGGCTGAGTCCCACCGCCCATCACGCCAAAGCTCATCACCGGCTTACCGTTTCTTGTTACAAAAGCCGGGATAATGGTGTGAAATGGACGCTTTCCCGGGCGATATTCGTTAAAGTGCCCTTCTTCAAGGGTAAACATCTCACCTCTATTTTGAAGAATAAAACCTAGCCCTGGAGGTGTCATGCCTGAGCCCATTCCGCGGTAGTTACTTTGAATTAAGGACACCATATTGCCCTCTTTATCAGCAACGGTCAGATAAATGGTATCCCCTTCATAAATACCCGCATCAACGCGATTCGCTGCGCGTTCATTATTTATGAGCTTCTGGCGCTTAGCGGCATACTCTTTCGAAATTAACCAGTCGACAGGAATATCATTGAAGTCTGGATCTGCATAGAACTTAGCGCGATCTTCGAAGGCGAGCTTCTTGGCTTCAACAAAGGTATGGATGTAGTCTGCTGAGTTAAACCCCATTCCTTCGATATCATAGTGCTCAAGCACATTAAGAATCTGTAGTGCCGCTATGCCTTGTCCGTTGGGCGGAAGTTCCCACACATCATACCCGCGATAGTTAGCAGAAACGGGCTCTACCCACTCCGAGGTATGTGACGACAAATCCTGGTATGACAAAAAGCCGCCTTGAGACTTCATGTAAGCATCGATAGTGCGTGCGATATCGCCCTTATAAAAAGCATCTCGCCCGCCTGTTGCAATCTTTTCATAGGTCACGGCTAAGCCAGGGTTTTTAAAAACATCGCCTTTTTGCGGTACTTTCCCGTCGATAAGAAAAGTCTCTGCGAAGCCGTCATAATGACCTATTCGCTCTTGATTCATCTGCCAGTAATAGGCAATGACTTCTGAAACAGGAAACCCCTCACGGGCATATTTGATAGATGGGGTAAGCAGCGCAGACATGGGCAGCTTGCCAAATTTTTCGTGTAGTGCAAACCAGCCATCTACAGCGCCAGGGACAGAAACGGGTAGCGGACCAAATTTTGGAATTTGATGCAAGCCACGCTCGGCAAACACCGCTTTGGTTAACTGTCTGGGTGAACGGCCAGAAGCGTTTAAGCCGACTAGCTTTTCTTCTTTTGCATCCCACACAATGGCAAATAGGTCGCCGCCAATACCGCTGCCTGTAGGCTCAACTAAACCTAACATGGCATTGGCTGCAATAGCTGCATCAACTGCACTGCCGCCTTGTTTTAAAATATCCAATGCCACTTGCGTAGCTAATGGTTGGCTTGTTGCTGCCATGCCGTTCTTTGCAATAACTTCTGAGCGACTTGCAAAGGGTTGCCCCGTTATTCTGTCATAGCCCAAACAGCTGATACTAAAGAAAGCCAGTATCAAAGGTAGAAGTCGCACACTTGCAGTCATAACCGTCCTTTTACTAAAACGTTGCCGATAATAAATCTAGCGTTAGTTTATCGATTCATAGTGTAGCGTTATTGTCACATTACGCCTAGGCTCTTTTCCTAAGCTCAATAATGGTCTTAAAACACATTGCATGAATCGAGTAGGAGGGAGTTTTACAACTCCCGTCCTCTCACACCACCGGGCATACGGTTCCGTACCACGGCGGTTCAT
>NZ_JAYMEU010000018.1:0-68718 GCF_037029575.1 Alteromonas sp. CH_MED4-4
GAGACTGATATCGGATTTTGAAGTCTTAAAACGATCGGTCAACCGATCAGGAAAATATTCTTAACTGATCGGCATTAAGCATCAGGGTCCGCTTTTCGTATCGCTCTAAATGCTGTTGGAGCTGCAAAAAGTACATTCACTTTGTGAGACTCTATCATACGCCAAAATGCACCGGCATCAGGAGTGCCAATGGGCTTTCCTTCGTACAGTACCGTCGTTGCGCCTTTTATGAGCGGGCCATAGACAATATATGAATGACCGACCACCCAACCAACATCCGATGCAGCCCAAAAAATATCGTCCTCACTAATACCGTAAATCGCGCCCATTGAATAATGAAGAGCAGCCGCGTGCCCGCCATTATCTCGAACAACACCCTTAGGTTTACCGGTTGTACCTGAAGTATAAAGAACATAAAGCGGGTCAGTTGCATCGACGGGAACAGGAGAAGCTGGCACGCTAGCTTCAACCAGAGAGAGCCAATCGTGGTCAGTTGCTTCATTTAACTCAGCAATTAGCTGAGCGCGTTGAAACAACACGCATGCCTGTGGTTTGTGCTCTGCTAATGATATTGCTTCATCAACAAGAGGTTTGTACGGTAGAACTTTATTGCCTTCAATGCCACATGACGCAGTAACGATAACTATCGGTTTTGCGTCATCTATTCGTACTGCAAGCTCATTTGCGGCAAAGCCACCAAACACCACAGAGTGCACAGCTCCCAAACGAGCGCAAGCAAGCATCGCGATCACTGCTTGCGGGATCATGGGCATGTAGATAATCACGCGCTCGCCTTTCGTCACACCCAAGCGGGATAAGCCGCCTGCGAACTCGGCAACACGGTTTAAAAGCTCTTTGTAAGTAAAGTGCTGAGTAGTTTGTGTAACAGGTGAGTCATAAATAAGCGCGGTTTTATCGCCACGACCATTTTTTACGTGATGATCAAGCGCTAAATAGCTGGTGTTAAGCTGCCCTCCCCTAAACCAGTCGAAGTAACCATTATCTGTAGATTGGCATCCTTTTTGAGGAGATTGAAACCACGCTAGCTTTTGTGCTTGTTCTAACCAAAACTCATCGGGGTGCTGGGTCGAGGCAATATATTCATCTTTATAAGTCATAACCATGTCCTGAGTAGGGTTTATCTTCACCCTACGATAGTTACATGACATCTACTAATAAGACTTCAGGCGTAGATCGACTAACAAATTGATTTACATGAATTTAAACTTTATCTCTCCATTTAATAACAAGAGGTATCGAAGCGGTTGTTTCAACGCATACTTGAATAAGCCCTCGACTGCGTAAGGTTAACTACCTTCTTTATATTGCTTCTCACTAATTTTACTTTTCCAATCATCTACACTCATGGGTTTATCTAAGTAATATCCCTGAAATGCTCCGCAACCACATGCCTTAGCTTGATCTAATTGACCCGTTGTCTCTATTCCCTCAGCTACGGTATTTATGTGTAACGCTTTGGCCATGTTGCAAATACTTGTAACCAATAATGTTTTTTGCTGCGAGCCTTCCATTGCTTCGACAAATACCCTGTCTACTTTCAGTTCGGTAATTGGCAAATCTTGAAGATAATTTAAATTTGAGTCACCAAGACCAAAATCGTCGATAGACAAACTAAACCCTTGTTCCGCTAATTCTCTAACGCGACGTTGAATAACGCTCACTCCTCTTATCAATGCACCTTCAGTGAGCTCTAGAGTTAAATTTTTGTGTGACACGCGCCACTTATTTACTATTGCGACAAACTTACTCACAAAATCAGCTCGCGCTAAGTGCTTTGCACTGATATTGACAGACAACTTAGTGTTAATTTTCTTTGACTGGCATTCACTAAGTAACCCGCAGGCTTCGCTACACACCCACAGCCCGAGTTCAGCAATAAAATCATTCTCTTCGGCAATAGGAATGAATTCAGAAGGGCTTACTGTACCCATATGAGGATGCTTCCACCTTAACAACACCTCTGAGCTTATAACGCTCTGTGTTGCATCGTATTGAGGTTGAAGCTCAATATATAACTCGTTGTTAGAAATAGCCCTGCTCAGAGAGTGTTTAATGTAATTGTACCGCTCGATATCACTTGCATTAACATGAAAATACTCGTGCTCCGACTTAAAAGTAGAAGTATTTTTTACCTCTCTTATAGGTTTTCTCGACAATAGTTCTTTTATCTTTTTAAACGAGAAATGCTGCTTTGGAACCGTGCAACTTATGGTTTGCGTTTCAATATTTAAGAGGCTGTTGTGCAGGGTTATTGGCGCTAGCACGTGATCGTGGATAAGAATAGCGCAATCGTGTGCAGCATTTAGAGACTGTGCTTCTTCACTAAAATATTGATGAAGATGAATATAAAAAGCACCTCTCTCACATTTGAATATACTGGCTGAATTGCGCTTGTTAATTTCGAATATGCGAATGAAGCGACTGGCCAAAATTCTCAGAATATAGTCTATCGTTGGCTCCCCAAACGCATTTTCGTATTCTTTTATGTTACAGATAGCAACGCGCATAAACGTGGCAAATGGTTTAGATGACTTGTCGTCATGAGCTTTATCGCCAAGGTATAGCTCAAATTGGTGTAAGTTCGGAAGACCTGTCACCGTATCGATTAAAGCGAGTTGTTTGTAATGCTCAATTTCGTGGTTTTGATTAGTGATATCGCGCACTGAGGCGATAATTAATTGTTGATTATGTACAGAGCATTTCGACAAATTAACTTCACAGGCAATACGTTTACCATTTTTATGGCGAAGACATTCGTTTACCGAGCCATTTTCGCTACACCATGCTAAACCCGCTGGTATGTTTATGAAACAAGAAGGCGCATCGGTATTTTGCACCTTGGTTGATATTAATTTTATATCTTGCCCAATCAGCTCTTCGGGCTCAAAGCCTAATACAGAATAAACGCGTTCATTTGCAGTTAGAATAGTGCCATGTTCATCTATGCTTAACACCACGCTATCCACATTATTCAATAAACTGGTCAGATAATCTGTGTAGTTATGTTGTGAATCCGATAGACGCTGTATTTCCGTTTCATCCTGCACTGCGCCATAAAGCCGGGTTAATTTAATTCCGCTAGCATTTCCTCGCTGAACCTGTAAGAACACGGTTAGTTTTATACTTTTTCTGCGACCTTGCTTGTCGTGAAATTCAAAGTGCTTTACGAACTCTCTATCTTCTTTAAGCGCTTTAAAAACGCGCTGCTTTAAGTCTCTTCTATCACTCGAGGTAAGCATATCGAGCACTTCGTTAAGGCCGACGCTTTTTACACGAGGTAAGCCTAATAAGGCTTTCATCACCTCAGTCAGAGAAAGTACGCCTGTGAATCTGTCAATCTCCCACGCGCCCACTTTAGAAATTGAACTCACCTCTTCTAACAAGGCAAGCTGTTCGGATAACTTGTCTGAATAGGGATGACGCGCCAGCTCATATTGGTAACTAAGCTCTACTTTTTGGCGCGTAATATCTATCAATGTATGTTGTAGAGGGCTCAATACACTGTGGCGTACAAAAGTGAGAACAACACCCATTACTTCATTTTGCATATCTCGCACGGTAGCAACTACTACATAGCTATCAGCATAATGTTCGAGTGAAGGGGGAAAGACAAAATCTTTGCAAGGTATTGGAGCGCTCAAAGGTGTAAGCGGGAGCATGAGCAAAACATGTGAAGGAAAAACAACACTCTCGGCTTCTAATGATAGGTGGTTTACGTCGCAAGATAATACCGTTGCTCTTCCATTGCTAGGGTTTACCGAGGCAAGTAATATACACAGAGCCTCTGTTTTCGTTCGACTTTCATTGAGTAACACAGAAATGTTTTGCTGTGTTGTGCGCATGGTTGACAACATGCGTTCACTGCGTAAATCCATCTAAGCAAACCTTTTGATATCTCTTCGAATTCAGCACAAACGATAGCAGCACGACAATAAAAGGATGAAAAGTTGTGTCGTGGTTTTAAGCGCTTTACAAGTTTTGCTGTTTCAGTTGTCTACGAGCTGTTTTATATTTTTTAAAAGCAGGACCTGCGAAGATTGGGTACCTAAACGCGTACCTTCAGTCGAAGAAAATTATCGCCAAGCCTGAGTGTTTAACATAGCCAAGAATTGTACAAATTTCCAGCAAAAACCCGTTAAAACGTTTCGAACCCGTGGAAAGTTCTTATTATTACGAATTAACTATTTGAAATCCGGGATAGTACTTGCGAGCTCTTTTATCTGAACAGGATCTAACACTACTGAGCTTAGCGCGCTAGAAACAGTTTGCGTGGGAAGGGCTGTATTCTTGCTAAAAAATTCACGGTCACGCAACTTGAATTTACGCGTTATTGTCGGATACAAGTAATTTTCTGTCAGCCAAAGGACTGCCGCTACTTCTGGACCCGCCGCCATAAGACCCGCAGCGAAAAAGCCTACGCCAATAGCGACCCTCGCGACTGCAGATTCCGATTGCTTTTCACCAAACAAAGATGACAACTGCTTCGAATAGGCACGAGCCTCAGCAGTTAAACACTCTTCTGTACCTTGCCCAGAAAAATAGTCATCTTGAGCTTGACGGTATGCTCTCAACTGTTTGCCGACATCGCTAAACGGAGATACTAGTTCCGCCCATTTTGGCCCGCTATTCATTGATATATTTTGCGGTACACGCAATCCGGGTATTGAAACGTGCTGCATTTGTAACTCTTGATCTACTTTGGATAAATCAGCAAACGCTGAGCTAAACCGTGTTTCGACCAAAATTTGCTGTTTCGACAAAGACGTCTGGCTGCCCAAGCAAACACCGAAATTGTAGTGATACGCCTCACAGGCCAGGTGCATCATAGCTAGACGCCCTTGATGGTTATCAGCTAAGTACTCAGTGACCGCAGACTCCCAACGGGTTCGGGTAGCCTCTTTGTCGTATCGATTTGATTGTTCATACAAATCAAACACTCGTCGCCACTGGTCATGACTGACACTGCTAATTGATAAGTTTTCTGGTGTGCGTTCAGCCAACCGCATGATCATTTGGTCAAAGCCATGACTGATGTGTTTTTCTGGCCAAGGTATAAAATTATCCGTTTCTTCTAACAGTGGCTGCCACTTACGTAATTCTCGCTTCAAACTTGGCCATTCGGCAGAATTTTTCAAAACGTTGAAACTGGCAACACCTTGATCCGCCATTTTCTCTGGTAAGGAGACTAAATCGGCGTTCCGCGATAAGATCCTTACAAAACCTTGCTCAATTAGTGACGTGAGCGGAGAACAACTGGGGTTTAGAATAGCTTGCCTTGCCGCACTATTATTAAGTAAATACCCATCATTGATAAGTATCTTCTCTCCTAATATAGCCTTCCTCACTAGCAATTGATTAAAGTAGTTTATATCAGCGTCGAATTGCCAAGGAAAACGCTCTACAACATCGTCCAGTGTACCTACATACGTTAGCGAGGGTCGCATCTTATCTCCATATTAAAAATCTGTTGTTAAGCACTTACGAATATACCACAGCGTATGGGTCTTAACGATGTACTCTCGTAGACACGTTCTACAAGGCTATAATGAGGTCAATTTCTGAGGTGGCTAAGTGTGTGGCGATGCCTGATGCTTATTACCTACAAAGCCCTGGACGAAAAAGTACACTGCTGTTTGAAGAAGGTTGCGAGTCTGCACTTCAGCGCCATTCTCAATTTATCTATATGATTTAATTATAAAATACTAATTAACACATCGAAGTATTAATCGAGGTTTTGGGTCAGTAAAATGCAATAGGCACATTCTTACTGACCCGATATTAGAGCGCTTTCACGTGTTGAAAAACAAGCTTGGGCTAGTCTTTCTTATAGTCGTCATGGCATGATTTACAGCTTGCACCAATTTTACCGATTGCACCTCTATACGCGCTTTCATCACCCGCTTTAACAGCTGATTGAAGCCCTTGTGCTGCCGTTTTAAGTGCCATCACTTTCTTTTCTACATCTGAGAAATTTTCCCAAATTTCATCTTTTGCGCCAGTTTCAACGTCATACTTACGGGTATCAACTGATAAATAATCGCCCATCATGTCAGCAAGTTGTTCTAAACGTACGGCATTTGTTTCCATAACGCTTTCGTCAAAAGGTAGAGCACCTTTTGCCATGCCACCTAACGGTCCCATGTTACTGCGTACTAACTGAAAAACGGCCTGGCGATATTGTGTTGCAGCTCCCGCGTGTTTTTCTGACGTTGCTTCTGTCACGTCAGCAGCTAATACCGAGCCTGATAAGATTGCGCCTGCCGTGGCAGCGCTCAGTAGCAATTTACTTGAAAATTTCATGCCTGTTCCCTTGTTAGGTAAATATTATTCATTGGTCTCAAACGGGCTTTTAAGCCTTGTAATCAACAAGCTAAAAGTCCCGATACTTGGGTTATCGTGACGAATAGTCGGATGATGCGCAAGATTTTTAGCGGTAAAAGTAAGTAAAGAAAAGACTAACTCCCCCTTTCCTTCTTAAAGTGAGCACTTTCTATTACAAATACCTATCTGCATGGATAACTGGCCACTCATAAGAGCGCGTTTAAATGCCTTTCAAAAAGAAAAAAGCCCTCAACTGAGGGCTTTCAAATGAAGTATGTACTACTAAGCAATTAGTTCGTTAAATCGTCAAAGAACTTTTTAACGCCGTCAAAGAAGCCTTGCGCTTTCGGGCTGTGCTTACTTGACGCTTTACCCATCGACTCTTCAAGCTCTTGAAGTAGTTCTTTTTGGCGAGATGATAAGTTTACTGGTGTTTCGACCACAACCTTACACATTAAGTCGCCCATGGCACCACTTCGCACTGATTTAACACCTTTACCACGTAGACGGAACATTCGGCCAGTCTGCGTTTCAGGGCTGATTTTCAGTTTTACTTTTCCATCTAGCGTTGGCACTTCTAGCTCGCCGCCAAGGGCTGCCGTAGTGAAGCTTAACGGTACTTCACAGTACAAATTGTTGCCATCGCGCTTAAAGATATCGTGCTCACGTACGTGGACCTGAACGTATAAATCACCTGGAGGTGCACCGTTCTCCCCAGCTTCACCTTCGCCTGATAGACGAATACGATCACCAGTATCTACGCCAGCTGGAATTTTAACGTTAAGGGTCTTAGTCTTTTCTTTACGACCGTGGCCATGACAGCTGTTACAAGGATCTTCAATGATCTTGCCTTTGCCCGAACACGTTGGGCAAGTCTGCTGAACAGCAAAGAAACCTTGGCGCATTTGAACTTGGCCATTGCCGTGACAGGTTGGACAGGTTTTAGGTGAAGAGCCTTTCTTCGCACCAGAACCATCACAGACTTCACACTCGACCAAAGTTGGTACGCGAATATCTACGCTCTTGCCACGAACCGCTTCTTCAAGCGTTAGCTCTAAGTTGTAGCGGAGGTCTGAACCTTGACGTGCGCGAGATTGACGACCTCCTCGGCCACCGCCGAAGATATCACCAAATACATCACCAAAAATATCGCCGAAATCGGCACCACCACCGAAGCCACCGCCACCACGGTTAGGATCTACTCCCGCGTGGCCATATTGGTCGTATGCTGCACGTTTCTGCGAATCTGACAGAATTTCGTAGGCTTCCTGGATTTCTTTAAATTTATCTTCCAGGCCTTTATCGCCTTGCGTACGGTCAGGGTGATATTTCATCGCCAGCTTCTTATACGCCTTTTTAATTTCGCGTTCGCCTGCGCTTTTATCTACCCCGAGTACTTCGTAGTAGTCTCGTTTCGACATATCGTTTACATATCCTACTTTTTGTCGATAAGCATTTTATGCTCATCGAATCTACATCTGACTGTTGTGAAAATAACCTGAACACACATTCAATAAAGCCAAGTCATTTACACAACAAAGGCGCAACAAGAAATTCCTGCTGCGCCTGAACTGCTTACACGGCCCGCTAACATATTAGGTAACGGGCCTGACACAACAGTTTACTTCTTGTCGTCGTCTTTCACTTCTTCGAATTCAGCGTCAACAACGTCATCGTCTGCTTTACCAGAAGAAGCTTGCTGCTCTGCACCTTCTGCGCCACCGGCTGCAGCTTGCTGAGCTTGCGCCGCTTCCATCAGCTTGCTAGACGCTTGGATAAGCTCTTGCGTTTTCGCTTCGATGTCCGCTTTGTCTTCGCCTTTAACTGCAGTTTCAAGTGCTGAAAGTGCCTCTTCGATTGGCGCTTTGTCTTCTGCACTTAGTGCATCGCCAACTTCTTCAAGCTGTTTACGTGTGGCGTGAACCATACCGTCAGCTTGGTTACGCGCTTGAATCAGCTCTTCAAACTTCTTATCAGACTCTTTATTCGCTTCCGCGTCAGCTACCATTTTTTCTACTTCTTCATCGCTTAGGCCTGAAGAGGCTTTGATAGTGATCTTCTGCTCTTTACCTGTGTCTTTGTCTTTCGCAGACACGTGTAGGATACCGTCAGCATCAAGATCGAATGTTACTTCGATTTGCGGTACACCGCGTGCTGCTGGACGAATACCTTCTAGGTTGAACTGACCAAGAGACTTGTTGCCACTTGATTGCTTACGCTCACCCTGTAGTACGTGTACTGTTACCGCAGACTGGTTGTCTTCAGCAGTTGAGAACGTTTGCGACTTCTTCGTTGGAATTGTCGTGTTCTTCTCGATAAGCACAGTCATCACGCCACCCATAGTCTCGATACCTAGAGACAGAGGTGTAACGTCTAGAAGTAGTACGTCTTTAACGTCACCTGAAAGTACGCCACCTTGAATTGCTGCGCCTACTGCAACTGCTTCGTCAGGGTTTACGTCTTTACGTGGCTCTTTGCCAAAGAATTCAGTCACGTACTTCTGTACTAGCGGCATACGAGTTTGACCACCAACTAGGATGATGTCGTTAATGTCGCCTACAGAAAGATCTGAATCAGCTAGTGCCTTCTTAAGCGGCTCAAGTGAATTCTTAACTAGGTCTTCAACCAAAGACTCAAGTTTTGCACGAGTAAGCTTAATAGCTAAGTGCTTAGGACCTGTTGCATCAGCAGTGATGTATGGCAGGTTAACTTCAGTCTGTTGAGAAGAAGAAAGCTCAATTTTTGCTTTTTCACCGGCTTCTTTAAGACGCTGCATAGCAAGCGGATCTTTACGAAGGTCGATGCCTTGGTCTTTCTTAAACTCTTCAACTAGGTAGTTGATAACACGGTTATCAAAGTCTTCACCACCAAGGTGAGTATCACCATTAGTTGCTAGTACTTCAAACGTGTGTTCGCCGTCTACTTCATCGATTTCGATGATAGAGATATCGAACGTACCACCACCTAAGTCGTATACTGCAACAACGTTGTCGCCTTGCTTTTTGTCCATGCCGTAGGCAAGAGCAGCAGCAGTTGGCTCGTTGATAATACGCTTAACTTCAAGACCAGCGATGCGACCCGCGTCTTTAGTTGCTTGACGCTGAGAATCGTTGAAGTAAGCAGGAACAGTGATAACTGCGCCAGTAACTTCTTCACCAAGATAATCTTCAGCTGTCTTTTTCATTTTCTTAAGTACTTCAGCAGAAATCTGCGGAGGCGCCATTTTCTCGCCTTTCGCTTCTACCCACGCATCACCATTATCAGCACCTACAATTTTGAAAGGCATGATGTCGATGTCACGCTGTACTTCTTTATCTTGAAAGCGACGACCAATTAGACGCTTAATTGCGAATAATGTGTTAGTCGGGTTCGTTACCGCCTGACGCTTTGCAGACTGACCAACTAATGTTTCCCCATCGTTTGTGTAAGCGATGATTGAAGGGGTTGTACGATCGCCTTCCGCGTTTTCAATTACGCGAGGTTTGTCGCCGTCTAGAACTGCGACACATGAATTCGTTGTACCTAAATCGATACCAATGATTCTACCCATTTCGTGTCTCCGAAAAAGTTTCTTAATTCTGTACTTTTAGTGGGGTTATTCCCCAGCCTTTTCAATAGATGCCAGTAAAAAAACTGACATTTTTGTGTGTTTATCGCAAAAAGCGTGACTTACGCTTGCGTGTCCACACCACCACTTGGCGCACGCGATACCATAACCATGGCAGGGCGTAACAAGCGGCCGTTAATTTGATAACCTTTCTGCATAACCGCCATCACCGTATTTGGCTCGTGGTCTGCACTTTCTTGCATAGACATTGCCTGATGCAAGTCAGGGTTGAAGGTTTCGCCCTGCGGATCAATAAGGCTTAATCCAAATTTCTCAATAGTGCTTAAGAAAGTTTTGTGGGTCATTTCCACACCTTCTAGAAGCGGCTTAACCGCTTCATTGTCGCCATCGGTCATTTCGATAGCACGCTCTAGGTTATCGATAACCGGAAGCAACTCGCCAGCAAAGCGTTCAAGGGCAAATTTACGCGCCTTTTCTACTTCACCTTCAGCACGACGACGTGCGTTGTCAGCATCTGCACGCGCGCGAAGTACGCCATCTTGCTGCTCTTTGATTGTGGCTTGCGCCTCAGAAAGTGCAGTTTCTAGCTCGTAAATGCGTTGTGCATTTTCATCAAGCTCTACGCCTTCTGCTTGTGACGCTTCTACTTGCGCTTCTTCAGCATTTTGTACAGTTTGATCAACTGTATTTTCTTGTTCTGCCTGCACGTCGCGATTATCGCTCATGCCTACCTCCAAACGTTTTTCTTAATTAGGCATTGCCCAATAACGTTAAAATTATTGGGAATAAGTCTGTTGCGCTTAGTTATGGGGCTAGATTTAAGGTGATCAAGGGTATCCACATTATTTTTGTGGGTGATTTTAAAAAAATATAAAAAAAGCCAAACTTCAATACTAAGTTTGGCTTCCTAACGCTTTAATGAGTTTCTTTAATTTAGTTACCTAGTGGTACCAACTTGCCAAAATGTTGGCGTTCGTATTGAACCACTATCTAGGATAACACACTGAGGGTCACCTCTTTTGCAACCATTCCCTTTTATCCTGCTTCCCGTTTGCCCATGGTGCTTTCTGAGTTCACTTAGCATCAACCCGTGAACATCGCCCATATTGATACTAATTCCAGTCACCGTAATAGTTTCAATGCTGCTATCGAGACCAGCTGTAGACTTAGGGTTCTCATTATCTTGCGCTATAACTTTCTCTCCACTTAATTGTTGAAGTAGCTCTACCGAATTGGCGTATTTACCTGACGCTGGAAATGCTAATAGAGACTTCGCTTTCACCATATCCTTTTCCACAAACTCTCCATTGATATAAAGAGCGGCTAATACATAGTTAGCGAGGTAGCTCATTCCTTCTTCAACTTCGGCTTCCAAAAATTCAACCGCAGTCGCTTTTTCTTCGTCGGTAGATTCATTATCAGAAAAGACGAGAACAGCATATTCCTCTGCCGTTCTATTAACGCCTTCATCTGCAGCAAATTTCATCAATCGCTTGGCTTCAGCCATATTCTTTTGTGTACCAATTCCCTGTGCAGCCATCCCCGCTGCTTGTCGGTAAGCTGGCAGGAAGCCCTGTTTGGCAGACTTATCAAAATAATAATAGGCATTTTCTAAATCTGTCTTTACCCCAGATTCAGGGTTCATAAAGATATGGCCAAGGGAGAAGCTGGTTTGTTCATGACCTCTGGACGCCAAAGCTCGAAGTGTATTCAGCTTAGCAAGTGAACAATCTTCGTCTGCGCATTCAGGTTGATTCGGAATAGCCCAAACAGATGCAGATATTATAGTTGAAATTAGTAGTGAGATTCGCAGAATACGTGTGCTTGCTGAGTTTTGTTTCATTAAATTCCCTTTTTATTATTTCGGTCATGGCTAAGACCGACTTATGTGTAAATCCAACTGCTCAAAAAGACGTCGCCTTGTATAAAAACCTATCACTTATCGTTCAAATTGCAAATAATTAACTCCGAAATATTGCTTGTGTACCAACAGAAGATACCTCGCATGTGAAAACTATGTTAATGTAAATCAACAATAAAACGCGCTTTCAATTGCGCTAATAAATGCGTTCAACTACACGGAATATCTATGCTAAGTATCTGGACGGTTGGCACTATTGTTGGTTGTTATCTCCTCGCGCTTTTCGCTTTAGCATTTTGGGGCGATAAGCGTTTACGTGACAACCGGCAACACCCAATATTGTACAGCCTTGGATTGGGCGTGCATTGTACATCTTGGGCATTTTTCGGCACTACCTCTCAAGCAGCACAATATGGCTGGGCAGTTATCCCTACTTATTTAGGGATTATGCTGACTATGGCATTTGCGTTTCCTGTGGTGCTTCATATAAGCAGACTGTGTCAACAACACAACATCAGCTCTTTAGCAGACCTCATCTCACTTAAATACCAGCACTCCCACTTGATTGCCGCGCTTATCACTTTACTGTGTTTTTTCGGTGTAGTGCCCTACATCGCCCTGCAGTTAGACGCCATTACGAAATCAATAAATTTGTTGACTGACGACGCGCATACAAGCACGCCATGGTTAAGTATCTACGTAGCTATCTTGCTCGCATTATTTGCCATTATCTTCGGTACCCGTACACTCAACTTGACCGACAAACACCCCGGTCTGCTACTTACTATAGCGTTTGAATCGGTTATAAAGCTTGTTGCCCTGTGCGCTGTAGGTGTTTTCGTTTGCTTCTATCTGTTTGATGGTGTGTTGGATTTGGTGTCTAACGCCGCTTCAAATGGCAGTGCTCGAGAAGTCATTTATGCTGATAGCGCACCCTGGGTTTATGTATCACATGTTGTTTTGGGCGTTTGCTCTATGTTCGTTTTGCCACGACAGTTTCATATGAACTTCGTTGAGCAGAACGGTGAGGGGGAGCTTAGAACAGCAAGGTGGCTATTTCCCCTCTATTTATTTGGCATGACCCTTTTTATTATTCCTATTGCACTTGCAGGAAAAATGCTGCTGCCAGTGGATACGAGCTCTGATGCGTATGTGCTTGCCCTACCTTTATATGCTGAAAATATCGCGCTGTCGTCATTTGCTTTCATAGGAGGTCTTTCTGCAACCACCAGCATGGTGATTGTTGCAACCTTGGCGCTGGGAATAATGATCTCGAACAATGTTGTCACGCCACTTTGGCTAAAAGCGAGACTAAAGACTTCGCCCAATCGTTCAATGCAGCCAAACAAAATACTGTCTATACGTCGTATTACCGTTGTGGTCGTACTTAGTATTGCGCTCTGGTATCACTTGAATATAAGTCAGGCTGCACCTCTGGTTAAAAGCGGGGTGATTGCTATAGCATTATTAGCACAGTGCATGCCTGCACTTATGTTTGGTCTTTACTGGACGAAAAGCAACAAAGCTGCCGCTATTTGCGCCTTATTGGTAGGGTTTACATGTTGGGCAGCATTCCTCCTCTACCCAAGCTTACTGTCGAGTTATTATTTCAACCCAGCACCCACTGACCAAGCGCTTGGTTTGGGCTTTGCCTTTTCCTTATTGGCTAATTGCCTAACATTCGTTACGGTTGCATTGATTACATCAAGACGTGGCACGAAGCCAAATAATACACTCCTAACAGATCACGACACACCTCGTTTACTGGTAAAAGTGAGGGACTTAATTGCACTCACCGAACGTGTGCTCGAAAGTGCCACGCACTCTCAACTGGTTAAGCAGCTATCAGTTGACGTCAATCGCGCCGCTAGCAGTGGTTATGCCAGTCAGGCGCTTATCGACAGGGTAAATAAGTTGCTTGCCGCACAAGTAGGAGCACCTAGTGCTCGTATATTACTGGGTGCCATCGCAGATACAGGCAGCGATAGCTTTCCAGAACTGGTTGACTGGGTAGAAGAAGCTTCTCAGTCATTTCAGTTTAACCACGAGGTACTTCAATCGTCAGTGCAAAACATTGAGCAAGGCATAAGTGTGCTTGATGACAAACTGCAGCTACTGGCGTGGAACGAACGTTACGTGGAGTTATTTGCCTACCCTAAAGGATTTCTAAAAGCGGGCATGCCCATTACCGATATACTTAGCTACAACGCAAACCGAGGGTTGTTTAGCCCCTCATCTATCGAAAAGCGCGTTAGCTACATGCTGGAAGGCACCCGTCATAAACATATTCGCAAACAGCCTGACGGAAAAGTGATTGAACTTAACGGCGCGCCGCTACCTGGTGGCGGCTACGTGACTACCTATAGCGATATCACTGAATACATAGCAATTCAAAAAGAATTAGAAAGTGCAAAAGAAGACTTGGAGGCAAGGGTTGCGCAGCGTACAGCAGAATTAGAAGAAGCCAAACAACACGCTGACAAAGCTAACGAGAGCAAAACCAAATTTCTGGCCGCGGCTGGGCACGATCTCATGCAACCTTTCAACGCCGCAACATTATTTGCCAGCATGCTCAGCAAAAAGACGCAAGGCAGTGAACTGGCCACACTATCTGAAGGCGTGGTGAATTCTTTGGACAATGCTCAGAGCTTACTTTCAATGCTACTTGATATGACGAAATTAGACGCTGGCGTGCTTACCCCTCAAAAGACTGAATTTCCAGTCAGTGATATGTTGTCTTCATTGGTGCAGGAATTTAGTGTCATTGCAAAGCAAAAAGGTATTGAGCTCAGGTATGTACCGACCAGAGTTATGGTGTACTCGGACAAAGTACTACTGCGACGGGTGCTTCAAAACTTGCTGTCCAACGCAGTCCGCTATACCGCAAAAGGCCGTATTTTGGTGGGCGTGAGACGCACAAGAGTCACAAATACCGAGCAGGTTATAAAGCTTTGTGTTTACGATACCGGACTAGGTATCGCCGTCCACCAACAGCATGAAATATTTAGTGAATTCCACCAGCTAGAGAGCAACAACAAAGGCGAAGGAATTGGATTAGGGCTGACTATTGTAGATAAGATATGTCGACTACTCGGTCATGAAGTCGGACTGACTTCATCGCCAAATAAAGGAAGCTGCTTCAGTGTGGCTGTATCTAGAGCATTTCAAAGCGAAGCCTCGATACCCACCGCGCACGCAAGTAACACTAATCATGTTGACTCCCCTTTTAATAAATCAGTATTAACGAAGAACTCAGCAAGTGCGCCAAATAATTCAGTAAGCGTTCAAAAAAGCGCATTAGACAGCCGTTCTCGCCCTGTCTCCTGGCACTCCCATCAAATGCCCTTTTTAGACTCAGCGAATAAAAACAACAATGCATTTTTAAAAGACACCCGTTTTCTACTTGTAGAAAATGACGAGCAAGTGGCAAATGCAATGTGTACCTTACTGAGAGATTGGGGAGGGAGTACAACATTGATAGCGGGCGGAGCAGAAGTGTCGAGTATTTCACAAGAACACTTTGATGTGCTCGTCGCCGATTATCACCTAAATTATGGCGAAACCGGTTTTGACGTTGCAGCGATTCTTTCTGAAAATAACGTGCGTTTTGCCTTAAAGATTTTAGTCACTGCCAACAGAAGTAACGACATAAGAGAGGAAGCGGCGGAGCAACAATTTAGCTACCTGCCAAAACCCTTAAAGCCTGCGGCACTTAAGCGACTGCTAAAGCAATCGCTTGTTTAATAGAGAACTCGAGATCGCATTTGTAGTACGGCAGTAGGTATTTCGCCTTCTTTTGGTAGCTGGTTTGCATCAAGATACTTTTTACTTTTGCGGTAACGCGATGTGAAGTTTCCCGTAACGATAATCAAGTGTTACAACGAAGTCTTTCAACAAATCATAGCCTATTAAGCCAACTACCCGCTTTCCACCTATCCGGCTACCCGTTCTTTCATACTGACTTTCTAAGTTTGTCTTTTGCCCCTCAGCAGGAAAGCTAACCTTAACGTCACTAATCTCGAATGGACCAAACTTCACGACATCTGACGTAGCGAACTCATTGACCCCAGAACTATTGGCACCAAATGACGTGCTTGCGCCTTCCACTTTTTCAAGCAACCCAACCTTGGACGCCGCTCGACGGTTAATCAAAATTGTACCGGCGTTACCAGTATCGACTAATAGCCACAAAGCAACACCGTTAATTTCTACTTGCGCGATAGGCATTCCACTACCCTGTTGAGAGTTGGCTCGAACATTTGCCACCTCCCCCATATCTATCGAATCACGCGTTACCAAACGAATTTTTCTGTGGGGATAGTCCAATTGAACGATGAAGTTATTGAAAAAACCTGCCCCCAGTAACATACCATTAGAGTGATGACCTAAGCTGGATTCGACAAGGGAATCCAGCTCGAAATCACTACCAAATATTTCAACGTTTACATTGTTGTAAGCGTTACGCCTTTCAACGTCGTACACCCCTTTAACGGTCACGGGGCGCCCTTTATCAAGGTCTAAATCATGCTTCCCGATAAACGCGCGATTGATACTGTTTATTTGTGCTCCTGAATCCAGCATGACCCGAGATTCGATGCCTTCTATGGTAACAGGCAAAAAAACGTGACCGTTGTCTAGGGTGAAATCTGTCCATGCTGTAACGGCACTAAACGCATTGAAAGGACAAAAAAGAAGGGAAAGTAAAATAAATCGCGTCATAAATATCCTTTTACGCCCGTAAACTAATCCTTTGAAATCTTACGCTAGCACATGAGCTGATTGAGAGCGAATTAGCACGATGAATCGTACGTGCGAAAATCCCTAATCTAGTGGAAAGCATCTAATACATGTTAGTGCTTAAACGATATCAATATGATCATAGTCTTGAAGACGTCTATCGCTTTCCGTTTAGCTTAAATGCATTGCATTTTTGAACGCGATACCGGCCTTGGTTCTGTTAATAACACCAAGCTTTCTCAATACTGCAGATACATGCTGTTTAACGGTGGACTCAGAAATGGCCAGTTCATAAGCAATCTGCTTGTTAAGCAAGCCGTCTGATACCATTCGCAACACTTTAAGTTGGTGAGGGGTAAGTTGCTTTAATCGATTTGTGAAATCATCTTGGCCAGAGTGGCCATTCACATTCGATGCAGAGGCATTTGGCATCGTAGCTGATGCATTATGAACTGAAGGCGGGATCCAAGTTTCACCGTCTAACACCGTATTTACCGCGTCAATAATGCAATCGACCGAAGCTGATTTGGGTATAAAGCCGCTTGCGCCTAACGCAAACGATTTTGCCATAACATCAGGCTCTTCTTGTGCGGTAATAACGACAACAAGTACATCAGGATAGAGAGCATGTACCTCAGCAAGGCCATTTAACCCTTCATTGCCTGGCATAGTGAGATCTAAGAAAAGCAGATCGATGTCGTCATTTTCTTCAAGACTAGTGAGCGTATCGGGGAACGTGGAGGTTTCTACAAGTTCGATATGCTCCACACTAGCTAACGCATGGCACATCGCAGCCCTGAACAGAGGGTGATCGTCAGCAATCAAGATTTTCACAGACATAATGCTATCAACTTGTAACTACCTTGTTAATCAACATACTACCACGCCGATAAAAAAAGGTTAATCTTATTGGCGTATCTGTAATTGCGTATCTGTAATTGGGTAAGGGTCCGCACCACGCCCTTCACTGCTGGACATATCCGCCGGCCAACCCAAAAGAAAGAGGTCGAGCAAACGTGAGCACGCCTAAGCGCAATGGCCTAGGCGTGAAACGTGTTGCTGGTCTTCTTCAGAACATACCTTTTAGAATCGATAACCTACCGTAAGGTGAACTGTACGTGGGTCACCGTAATAACCGATAAGTGTCGTATCGCCACCTAGGCCCGGACCAAAGTTACCTTCATCGTCTTGCGTGACAAAGTCATAACCACCAACCAAATACTCTTCATCGGTCAGGTTTTTGACGTGTAGTCCAGCATACCAGTCGCCTTCAACGCTTTCCCAGCGCGCGCTTAAGTTCACCATACCATAGGCATCTTGTTGAATAAGATCGCTGGTTTCAAAGATAAGATAATCATCGCGATAGTAGTAGTTGGCGTTGAAAGTAATATCCCCAAAACTCGTTTCTAGTAGATAGTTGGCATTAAGATTAAAGGTATTCTCTGGCGTACTTGCTAGACCAATCAACGGAGGGATTGCATTGTTTTTCTTAATCTCAAAGTCAATATAACCATAAGCAACGTCAAACTGAAGGTTATCCGTGGCTACCCACGTCATCTCCAACTCGGCGCCTTTTGCAGCCGTTTCTGCAGCATTGCGCAGTCGCTGGTCAAGGGCTGTTGGATCAGACAAATCTCCTTCTACACCAATATACTGACGATCTTTGTGGTCGTAAGAGAACAATGTGATATTCATACGAAGTGCGTCGGTTAAGTCACTCTTCACACCCACTTCGAAGCTGTCAACGACTTCTGGTTCAACACCAGGCTCGTTAGTCTGAGCACGAGGGTTAAACGTGCCCGATTTGAAGCCTTGTGAATAGCTCGCGAAGAACATGGTATCGCGGTCCATTTGATACTCCACGCCCACTCGCGGGGTAAAGCGCGACCAACTTTCTACCGCTGGCGCGTCTAACACTTCATCGCCATCGGTGTCTGTCCCAAGTACTTGAGGTACTAATTGTCCGTCGGGACGCACGTACCCATCAATCCAGCCGGTATAAGGATAAACATTGGCGAATACCAGACCGTTATTTACAAACGCGGTCTTTTCTTCATCGGTGTATCGGGCACCAAGCGAAAGCGATAGTTTATCGGTTACGTCATAGTTCATCTGCGCATAGGCAGCCCAGCTTTCTGAGTTATTACAACCCGTCACTTCCCGCGTTAACCCTGAGGCACCAAGCGATTGACCTAACACACCTAAAATGGCATCAAAATTACCGCAACTCTCACCATCGTAAAAATAGAGCCCTGACACTAAGCTAAACGCGTTCCCGGTATAATTCGCTTGAATCTCGTGAGTATCATTACTGTCGTCATACTCTGCCGGTACATCAAAAATAGGCAGAGGCGTATTGTCAAAATCAATGTTGGTAGGTGAATAGCTCTCTCTATGCGAACCTATATATTTAAGCTCTAAATCATCATTCACTCTGTATCGTGCCAGCCAGTTATAGCCTTCTAACTCGACTTTATTCCATGTAGGTAAGCTGGTGTACGAATCGAAAACCGAATCAGGCACGGGCGCATCAGTTAATATACTTGGGATTAAACGGTAGCCGCCTTTCGCATTTGATGTGTCTTCGGTCTTATCCCACCCAATACGGAAAAACAAATCTTCACTCGGGTGAACTTCTAGCGTTACACGGGCTGCCCAGAGATCTTTGTTATAGTTCTCTTTATCTTGATTGGGCAACGCGCTTACCAGATATTCACCGAAGCCGTCGCGGTTTAAGTTGGCATAACCCACGCCTAGATACACCGTGTCTTCAATCAACGGTATTTGACCTGTCACTTTGATATCCCGCTGACTGTAACTACCTACCGTAGCTTCAACGTTCATCTGCGTATCGCCGGTCATTTCCTTCGTAACGTATTTAACCGCGCCACCAATGGTATTCTTTCCGTAAAGCGTCCCCTGCGGGCCACGTAATACCTCAATACGCTGTACGTCTAACAAATCAAGTACGGCCCCTTGTGGGCGAGCAATATAAACATCGTCAACATAAATACCCACGCCTGGTTCATAGCCCCAAAGCGGGTCTTGCTGACCCAATCCGCGAATAAATGCCGTCAGGGTGGAATTGGTACCGCGACTAGTTTGTAGCGTAGTGTTGGGCGAAAACTGCTGCACTTCAGTCAGCACGCTAATCCCTTTTTCGCCAAGTTCAACCGCACCAATAGACGTGATAGCTACCGGCGTTTCCTGTAGCGACTCTACAGTTTTTCGCGCTGTCACCTCAATGCGTTCTAATTTTCCTTTTTGCGCTTCGGCATCGGCATCAGCTTGACTATCCTGAGCGAATACTGGCGCTGTGCTTAAAACGCTAGCCACCGCTAGGGCACAAAGGCTGTGCATGGGGTGCTTAACTGAATCGCTTTTGCGTTCTACTGTGCTAACAGAGGCTGAATGTGATTGGTAGGGTAAAACCAAGCCATTTGTGTGTATTGATTGAGACATAGTGAGTCCTTGTTGTTCTAAGTTCTGGTCACTGCCGGATGTATTGCCTACGGTCAAAATCACTTTAGTTAATTAATTGTTAATAGTATGTAGTACCATCGTACTATGGGATTTTGATAAAAGTAACGTCAAACTTTATGTCTGTTATGAACGCTTTTTATCTGATTTGTATACACTTTGTGGTT
This sequence comes from Alteromonas sp. CH_MED4-4, assembly GCF_037029575.1. Lineage (NCBI taxonomy): Bacteria > Pseudomonadati > Pseudomonadota > Gammaproteobacteria > Alteromonadales > Alteromonadaceae > Alteromonas > Alteromonas sp. CH_MED4-4. Next base: position 20,156 of record NZ_JAYMEU010000018.1, read on the forward strand.
TTGAGTGTAAGCAAATCTTAAATCGACTTAACTGTTTCGGATCATCTGCGGTCACAGATTTTTTAAGGAATAATAACTATGTTAAGTATGATTGGCTTAGTAGGCGGTCTGTTGTTGCTTATTGTTTTGACAATACGCGGAATGAACCTCTTTATTGCTGCACCTTTGTGTGCGCTTGTAGTTGCCATTACCAATAATATCGGCGTCTTCACCGGCGACGTAAACTTCGTTCAAACCTATATGAGTGGTTTCTCTGGCTTTATCGCCTCTTGGTTTTTCATGTTTTTACTTGGTGCGTTATTCGGTAAATTCATGGAAGACACAGGAGCAGCAGATGCTGTTTCTCGCTGGATTATCACCAAAATTGGTTACAAGCGTGCCGTATTAGCTGTTGTGCTAGCTTGCGCTATTTTGACCTACGGTGGTGTAAGCGTGTTTGTGGTAGCGTTTTCTGTTTACCCTATGGCGGTGAGTTTGTTTAAAGATGCCAACCTACCCCGTCGCTTCATACCTGCTGCCATGGCATTCGGGTCGGTAACATTTACGATGACCTCCGCGGGCTCGCCAGAAATCCAAAACTGGATCCCTATAAAGTATTTGGGTACCTCCCCTTTTGCCGCGTGGGAAGTTAGCCTTGTCGTCGCCATATTCATGGCATGCTTCGGTTACTGGTGGCTTGCTAAGATGATCAGAAAAGCCGTTAATAACGGCGAGGTGTTTGAAGCCAGAGCAAGCGACCCTGAAGTGCGAGACAGAGCGCTACCCCACCCGCTTACCGGAATTGTGCCGTTAGTCGTGGTGTTAGTCATTTCGTTTCTATTCCATGAAGAACTCGCTCAGCTTGCGCTTATTCTGGCGTTAGGCGGCGGCGTACTGTGTTTGCTGGCGATTAACTACAAACATTTTCACAGTTTACCGGTTGCCATAAATGCGGGTACCACCGGCGCATTGATCGCCATAGGTAACACCGCAGCTGTTGTAGGTTTTGGCTCTATAGCAAAAAACACCGAAGCGTTTCAAACAACAGTAGCGCTTATGACCCAAATTCCTGGTAACGAGCTTATTGGTGCCGCCATTGCCGTAAGCGTGATTGCAGGATTAACAGGAAGTGCATCTGGCGGACAAGCCATTGCCTTACCCTTGGTGGCTCCGCATTACCTTGACCAAGGCGTAGAGCCAGAACAGCTACATAGAATTGTGTCTATATCATCAGGCGCATTAGATTCGTTACCTCACAATGGCTATGTGGTTACTACCATACGCGCCATTTGTAACGAAACCCATCAGGCTGCCTACTGGGCGGTTGGTGCGCTAACAGTTGTGGTGCCAGTTATTGGCCTTGCCATGGCCATTGGCCTGTTTAGCATTATGTAGCATTAGTCAAAGCCAACGATATGGCCTAAGGCCGCACGATATATAAGTCACTCTAGCAAAACATTGCCATCTAAAAAATGCGGCCAGAGAAAGGGATAAGAAAGTATGAATTGGAAAAAGACGCTTGCTTCCACGCTAGTGTGGAGTAAGAGCAAAGGCATCAATAAGCTATTGAAACAGCTCAGCTCACAACGAGTGCAGAAACACTTAGCATTAGCAAATTTGGTTGAGGTGTATTTAGTTAAAAAGCAGCGCTCCTTGGTGGGATTATTTGCCACACTAATGTTGACGGTACATTGCCAGGGCATTGCTGGCGAACCCGACGATACATCGCCATCGCTCAGTTCTTCAAAAGCACCTACTTCTGAGCTCGTTTCTTCCTTGCCAAGCGCTTCGCTGATGGTAGAAAAACGCGTTTTTGAAATGCCTCATTTCACAACCTTTGGTGGTAAACAAATTAAAAACGTAAAAGTTGGCTGGGAGGCGTACGGAACACTAAATGATGCTAAGAGTAACGTTATACTGATTACCCACTATTTTTCTGGATCTTCTCATGCCGCTGGAAAGTACGATGAAAACGATCCAGCGCCAGGCTACTGGGATAGTATTATCGGCCCCGGCAAGGCGATTGATACAGACCGCTTTTATGTAATAAGCGTTGATACGCTGGCCAATCTAAATGCTTACGACCCGCACGTTATTACAACCGGTCCTACGTCAATAAATCCAGATACAGGCAAACCCTATGGCTTAGACTTTCCCGTCGTGACAATACGTGACTTTGTCAATGTTCAAAAAGCACTTCTCGAAAGTTTAGGTATTAGCAAACTGTATGCGGTTATTGGGCCTTCTATGGGCTCTATGCAAGCTATCGATTGGGCGAGCGCTTACCCAGACTGGGTTGAACGTATGATTTCAGTTATCGGCGCAGGTCAAAGTGATGCATGGACTACCGCGGCATTGGAACACTGGGCAACGCCAATCACTCTAGATAAAAACTGGAACAACGGCGCTTATTCCAAAGAGCAAGCCCCCCTTAATGGCTTAGCTGCCTCGCTCATGTTAATTACGCAAAATGCCCTTACCCCTTCTTTTTTCAACCAAACCGGCAACACGTTAGGGTATAAAAATGTTGAGTCGGCGCCGCTTAATGACATACGTCAATCACACAGTATTGTGAACTGGCTACGTGAGCGAGCGAAGACCCGGGCAAAATCTATGGACGCAAACCACCTTTTATATTTGGTTCGAGCTTGCCAGCTCTTCGTTGCTGGGCATCAAGGTAATCTTGAGCAAGGGCTGGCGTCGATAAAGGCGAAAACGCTGTTTATTCCAGCTCAAACTGATTTGCTTCTTATGCCCTACTTATCGCAAAGTGCACACCAAGGTTTAACTTCAATGAATAACGACAGCACATTGGTTACGCTAAATGGCAAATTAGGTCATTTGGAAGGCGTGACGAATGTATCCGCTCAGGCTCAGGCTATTCGCCAATTTTTAGAAAATGATAAGGCAGCAATGCAATGATGAAATCTACCCCCTTTTTACGCCACGCGCTTTGTCTGTCTGTATTAAGCGCACTTGCCGTTAGTGTACCGGTATTCGGTAACGAGTCATCTGCGCAAGACGCGCTTCCGTCACTCACTCTTGATTTAAAGAACGTTACCGTATCTGGCTTATCCTCAGGCGGTTACATGGCAACACAATTTCAGTTAGCACACAGCGACTGGGTAAAAGGCGTTGGCGTTATTGCTGGCGGCCCGTATTTCTGTGCACAAGGTGATATAACCACTGCCCTGGCACAGTGCGTGAACAAGGTAGAGGGAGAAATTAACCTTGAAGCGCTGAATGAAAAAGCCAAACAGTATGAAACTGAAGGAAAAATTGCGTCGCTTTCCAGTATGAAAGACGCAAAAGTCTGGCTTTTTCACGGTACGCAAGACACCAGAGTGATTGCACCAGTGAGCGATTTATTATTTGAGCAATACAAATTGTGGACAGACACACAAAATATTGCCTATATCAATGACAAACCGATGGCTCACCTTTTTCCCACCAAAAACAATGGGGTTAACTGCATGAAATCAGAGAGCCCCTTCATTGGAAACTGCGATTACGATGCAGCAGGTGCCATGCTCTCTCATCTTGTTGAAGATGTTTCGACACCCGACGAGTCACTGTCAGGGCAAATTCATTCAATTGATCAGCAAAAAATAGCCGGTAGCGATGCCAAAACATTAGCAAGTGAAGGCTTTGTGTATGTGCCTGAAAGCTGTGCACAAGGCGAGCCATGCAGAGCCCATATTAGTTTCCACGGCTGTAACCAGTATGCCGATGCCGTAGGTGATGCCTACACTACCCAAACAGGGCTGAATGAATGGGCTGATGACAACCATATTGTTGTGCTTTATCCGCAAACTAAGAAGTCGTTATTCATGCCGTTAAATCCACAAGGCTGTTGGGATTGGTGGGGCTATGCCTCTGGCAATTACGCCAACAGGAACGGCGCACAAATAAACGCAGTAAAACAGCTGCTGTTTTCATTAAATAGTGCACCTTCACTAAATAAATCCAACGGAAGTAACAATGACTAAGCGCACAATATTTATCACGGGTGGAGCAAGCGGCATTGGCTTTGGCATTGCTGAGTCAATGATGAAACAAGGGCACCATGTGATCATCGCCGACATAAACGAACAGGCAGCAAAAGAGGCTGTGACTCGACTTGCGCATTTAGACGGATCGGCCAGCGCAGTAGCGGTAGACGTATGCAATGCAGAACAAGTCGCAGCGCTACCTGAGGTACTAGGGAAACATACCGTTGATGTGCTTATAAACAATGCCGGTATTCAGCACGTTTCACGCATCGAGGACTTTCCTGCAGATAAGTGGCAGCAGCTTATAAATATCATGCTTGTTGGCCCTGCTCTGTTAACCCAAGCGTTTTCACCTGCCATGCGTAAGCAAAATTACGGGCGCATTATCAATGTAGGATCTATTCACTCGTTGGTAGCCTCGCCCTATAAGTCTGCTTATGTAGCGGCGAAGCATGGGCTGTTAGGGTTCGCCAAAACTATCGCGCTTGAAACCGGGGATTGCGATGTAACTATCAATACCCTTTGCCCCGCCTATGTGAAAACACCATTGGTGGAGAAACAAATTGCAGCACAGGCAAAAGAAAATAACCTTACCGAGGAAGAGGTAATAACAAAAATAATGCTAGAGCCCATGCCTAAAAAGCAATTTGTTAGCGTTGAAGAACTTGCCGATACCGCAAGCTTCTTAATGTCACCCAGTGCCCGCAATATAACAGGGCAAACTATGGTACTTGATGGGGGCTGGACGGCACGGTAACCCGCAAGCTTTTTAACGCTTAGCTTTTTACACAATATTTCTTTTTTCGTTTAATGTTTTCGCAAAAGCGTTATTCCCAAAGAGATACATAAATGGCAACCATTTCTTCAATGGTAGGTACACGTGGATTATTACCGGGAGAACCTGATGCCAGAGCTTGTTCTGCCATTGTTGACGTCTCTGCAAAAAATGCCTCTTTATCAATACCGAAATCGGCAGGCGTAGGCACCTGCAAATCTGCATTGAGCGCTTTTAGTTCGTTGATAAGCTTTTGATTCGCCACCTCATCAGAGTCACTTTGCGTAGCAACACCCATGGCGCGAGCACATTGTGCATAACGCACTGATGCACTTGGAATAGAAAAGGCGGTAACCGCGGGCAACAACATGGCATTCGACAATCCGTGAGGCACATGGAACGCTGCACCGATAGGCCGGCTCATTCCGTGAACAAGGGCCACTGAGGCGTTTGAAAAAGCAATGCCCGCGAGCGTTGAGCCCAGCATCATTGATTCTCTCGCCGTTTCATTTGTTGGGTCTGCAAATACAGTGCGTAGATTAGGCGCAATTAACGCCATGGCTGATAACGCCTGTGCATCACTGTAAAGATTGGCTTTGCGGCTAACAAACGCTTCAATAGCGTGAGTAAGCGCATCAATGCCTGTATCGGCTGTCACGCGGGCAGGCAAACTTTGCGTTAATGAATAATCGACCAAGGCTGCCGTTGGCATAAACCCTAAACCAACACACAGCATTTTTTCTGTGGTATCTTCGTCGGTGATAATGGTAAATCGCGTTGCTTCTGAGCCCGTTCCCGCTGTTGTGGGAATAGCAATGATCGGCAGTCCCGCTTCATCTACAACCCGCGGGAATTTGTAGTCTCGCATTTCGCCGCCGTACTTACCCAAAATAGCGATGGCTTTTGCGCTATCGATGGGGCTTCCACCACCTAAAGCAATGATGCTGTCATAAGCGTGGGTTTTGAACGCATCCACACCGCGATAAATAGACCTCACCGTGGGCTCTGGCACCGTATCTGAAAATACATCGGCGCTTATTCCTGCCTCTTCCAGCACCTGTACTATGGCAGCACTATATCCCAACTCAACCATTACCTTATCGGTAACCAGTAAAGGTTTATGGCAGTTGAGTCCTTTTAGCGTTTCAGCAACCCGCTGACTCGCCCCTTTCCCTATGTGCATCACTCTTGGCAGAATAATTTGATGAGACATGTTTCCCTCGCTGCGAATTATTTTCATCAGCATACCTAGTACAACGCCCAAAGCAATGACAATGTAAAAATAATGTTACCGCCCCACTACCTCTCCAGCTTTCCTCCAAATACATACAAATACGTGGTTGTTTCCATTGCCAAGAGTTAATGGTTAATTATTAACATCACCGTACGTGAAATGAGTGATAAACTGATTAGAACTTTTCTGTGGACTACGATTATGAAGAAACTCGGTATGATTTCGTTGCTTATAGCAATTATCGCTATAGCGATATGGCAATGGCCGAAACCTGACGCTCCTTTACTTTCATCAAACAACGTCATGCCCGCCATGGAGAATTTGCCCGACAATTTCTTTGACACACAAGTAAACCCAGTACTAACGCAGCGCTGTGTTGTCTGCCACGCCTGTTACGATGCGCCATGCCAACTAAAGATGTCATCTCCAGAGGGTATAGCCAGAGGTGCTAACAAAGAAAAAGTCTATGAAGGGACACGACTCACCGCTGCCCAACCCAATAGAATGTTTCTCGACGCCCACAACGTAGACGCATGGCGAGAGCGTGGCTTTTTCGACGTGCTCGAATCGAAAGAAAAACCTAACGCTTCGCCGACCCAATCTTCGGTGCTAGCGCAAATGCTTTTGCTAAAAAAACAGCACCCTTTGCCCAACACCGCTCATTTAGGTGACAATTTCGATATAAGCTTAAATCGACAAAACCAATGCCCAACAATAGATGAAATGGGCGGGTACATAGCAGGCCAGCCCCTGGGAGGCATGCCCTACGCACTGCCAGCCCTGTCGGATGCAGAGCACTCTACACTCATTCAGTGGTTAAACCATGGTGCGCCGTTATCTTCGCCCAAAACGCTTGCAAAAGAGATTAACGAGAAAGTATCTGAATTGGAGGCATGGCTTAATGGTGATAGCAATGAGATGCAGCTTTCTGCCCGTTACATCTACGAGCACTTGTTTACGTCGCATCTCTATTTTGAAGATATCTCAGAAAAAGATAAAACCCCTCAGTTTTTTAATTTGGTGCGCTCACGCACTCCACCTGGACAAACGTTAGATATCATTGCAACCCGCAGGCCCTTCGACGATCCGGAGGTCGAGCGTGTTTACTATCGTCTACAGCCAGTGCATTCAACTATTGTGAGTAAAACACATCAAGCGTACGCCATAAATAAAATACTGATGGACAAATGGCAATCGTGGTTTGTCGACGCAGAATTTTCTGTAGAAACATTGCCATCATACAAACCCCAAGTGGCGGCCAATCCATTAACGGCCTTTACCTTATTGCCAGTAGAAAGTCGTTATCGATTTATGCTTGAGCGCGCGCAAAACACCATTATGGGTTATATCAAAGGTCCCGTGTGCAGAGGACAAGTCGCGCTTAACGTCATTAACGACCGATTCTGGGTGTTCTTTGTCGCCCCAGACATTGCAGCCTCTGAAAAAGTGAATGCTTTTTACGCTTCTCAAAAAGAAAACCTTCACCTTCCCGCTGAAAAAGATAGCTCAGCCCTTGCGGTAAACTGGGTTAAATACGCAAAGCGCCAAGGCGAATATATGCGTGCAAGAACCACCTTTTTGAACAATGAATTCAAAAATGAAGAGCATTTGAGTGTGTCGAGTATATGGGATGGCGACGGCGATAATACTAATGCCAGCTTAACCGTATTTCGTCATTTCGATAATGCCACAGTTGTTAAAGGGATGGTTGGCCAGCCCACTAAAACAGCATGGGTGATTGACTATGCCTTGTTAGAGCGCATTCACTATTTGCTTGTGGCTGGCTTTGATGTTTACGGCAATTATGGCCATCAGTTATTGACCCGTTTGTACATGGATTTCTTGCGCATGGAAGGTGAATCGAACTTCCTTAATCTACTTCCTCCAACTACCCGCCATGACCTTCTTGACGATTGGTATCAAAACGCGAGCCCTGAACTTACCGATTATTTGGAAGGTGATATCAACAGTTTCGAACAACCTTCTGGCATAGCGTTCGAAACAGATAATCCTCAACAAGAACTTTATCAATTGTTATCGCAATACTTGGCTAAGGTTCAACCGAACGCCTCAACCTACAATAAACATTTGCTATCAGCTGAACAGTTCGAAGCATTAAAGCGCTTAGATTCGCTTCCTGCTCAACAAGCGACGTTGATGCCTGAAACTACCATGATTGTAATTCAAGACGACAAGAACCCAGACAACATTGATGTGTTCACTGCCCTTAGAAATAGCGCGCATTACAATGTAAATAGCCTATTTGAAGAAGAGGAAAACCGGGAGCCTTCTAAAGATTCAATCACGCTAGTTCATGGTTTGTTGGGCAGTTACCCTGACGCATTCTGGTATATCAATGCCTCAGAAATAACGTCTTCGATTGAGAAGCTTAAATCCATTAAAAGCGAAGCCGATTACAAAGCCTTGCTCGACGATGTTGGCATGCGCCGAACCAACCCTAACTTTTGGGCGTTTAGTGATAAATTAATGCAATGGTCTAGCGAGCGCTATCCTATTGAAGGCGGTCTTCTCGACTATAATCGGCTAGAAGATCGCTAAACCTTGCGCTGTGTGCCGTTTAACGCTTTTCTTTTGCAAAAAACCTGTGCTAATGTCCAACCATTGGAAATGAAAGGACATTAGCATTCCATGCCCTATCAAACCGTTGCTTTAATTGGAAAACCTCAGCACGCTGCAACCCACGACAGCCTGAACATTCTTGCCGAATATTTATTGGCAAAAGGCTGTAAATTATTGGTTGAGGAAAGTATTGCTGAAGAGCTTGAAACCGAAAACTTCAAAAGCTGTAACCTTGTCACTATTGGCAAAGAGGCTGACCTTGCCGTTGTGGTAGGCGGTGACGGCAGCATGCTTGGTGCAGCACGTGTGCTCGCTCGCTTTGACATTCACGTTGTCGGTGTGAACCGCGGAAATCTCGGTTTTTTAACTGATATCCACCCCGATGATATTGTTCAACAACTTGACCTTATCTTTAACGGTGAATGCGTAGTAGAAGAGCGCTTCTTACTTGAAGTAGAAGTTTATCGACACGAAAAGCTTAAAAGTAACAACTCTGCTGTAAACGAAGTGGTACTTCACCACGGAAAAGTTGCCCATATGATGGAATTTGAAATTTACATCGATGAGCAATTTGTATTCAGTCAGCGCAGCGACGGATTAATAGTAGCCACACCTACAGGTTCAACGGCTTACTCTTTATCAGCGGGCGGCCCTATTATTATGCCCAAACTAGATGCACTTACGTTGGTACCCATGTTTCCTCACACACTGAGCAGCCGTCCAATCGTTGTTGATGCTGACAGTCAGGTATCGATGAAAGTATCAAAGGTTAATAGTGACTCGCTACAAGTGAGTTGCGATAGCCATATTGTCCTGCCGGTGCTACCTGGCGATGAAATTCGAATAAACAAAAGCGTAGACAAACTCCATCTTGTTCACCCTAAGGGCTACAGCTACTTCAATGTACTTCGTAAAAAGTTAGGTTGGGGTAGTAAGCTTTACTAACCTCCCTGCTCCATTTAGTTGATTCCATGTGCATTTATTACATAAGCCTGTAGCATTTTCTTGATTGCTACAGGCTTGAAAAATAAAGATTTTTTAATCTTCTCTAATTTCCTTAACGAAAACCAAGACTTATAGAAATATAAGTTTTCGGCATACCTGTTGCACCTATTACAACAAGTCGTCAGCACAAGGTCTTTGTTATTTGGCCTAAATGATGTTTCGCATCCCGCTGACTTATTTGCATTCAATAGGAGATATCATGAGTAACACCAATATCAAATTTACAGCCCCTGGAATGGATAACGATGCAGCTGCCAAAACAATCAAGGTATTGGATCAGCGATTGGTTGCACTATTAGATTTACAGTTAACGTTGAAGCACATTCATTGGAATGTAGTAGGACCAAATTTTATCGGTGTGCATGAAATGTTGGACCCGCAGGTAGATGCGGTACGCGAAATGACCGACACAATTGCAGAGCGAATTGCCACGTTAGGTGGCGTACCTAAAGGTACACCGAAAGCCATTGTTGAAGGTCGCAGCTGGAACGATTATGAGTTGGGTAAAGGTTTAGTACTTGACCACCTTAAGGCGCTGGATGCCGTATATGACGGTGTAAATGGTGACCATAGAAAAGCGTTAGAGCTTTTAGGTGAAATTGACCCAGTATCGGAAGATATGATCACCGGCCAACTTGCAGATTTAGAACAGTTCCAGTGGTTTGTGCGCGCGCACATTGAGTCTGGCAGCGGTGAACTTCAGCAATAATGTATAATTGCTGGTAAACCACATAGTCATTCGGACTACCTGCTATTTAATTGAAATTGAATTTTAAGGAGAGCTTACGCTCTCCTTTTTGCTATCAGGTTCTCTACTGCGTTGTGGAATTGTTTACCGCTTGCTTTTGAGTTATTCAGCTACTTAGCATTGAGCTAATTTACTACTGTATAACCACTGTAACGAACGCATCTAGCGCAGCCTATTATTAATGGGTTACTCATAACCACTCCTTTTTAAAAGCTCTATAAACTATTGATTTATTTAAACTTTTCACAATCCACTTTAATTTTTAAGTAAAATATTTACGACTTAACTTTACACAGAAAAAATACTGTATATATTATCAGTTACTGTATATATCATCATGTTCAACTTTTTTCGAGTGTGGTTATGTTAGCGCATCTTTCTATTTCAAATTTTGCTGTTGTAAAACAATTATCGGTTCAACTGGAAAACGGGTTGACTGCTATAACCGGCGAAACCGGTGCTGGTAAATCCATCGCCATTGATGCTTTAAGTTTGTGCTTAGGCGAGCGCGCCGACGCAAATGCGGTGCGAAAAGGTAGTGCAAAAGCGGAGATCATTGCTCACTTTTCTTTAGACGGCAATGTATTAGCTAAAGCCTTCCTCGATGAACATGAGCTCACCTCAGATGAAGATGAGAATAGCTGCTTTATTCGCAGAGTTATTTCAAAGGAAGGCCGTTCAAAAGCTTTTATCAACGGTATTCCCGCTTCACTTCAGCAGTTAAAACGCTTAGGCCAGTTTTTGTTGGCCATTCACGGTCAAAATACTCACCTACAGTTGCTGAAAGAAGACCATCAAAGGGAATTAGTCGATGGTTACGCTAAGCACAACGACATATTAGTGCAGGTTAGAGAAACCTACTCTCTTTGGCGTGATAAGCAGCGCACGTTAAAGGCGCTTCAAGAACAAGCCCAGCAGCGCGAAGACAGAATTCAGCTGTTAACTTATCAGGTTCAAGAACTTGATGAATTCGCCATTGAAGAGGGTGAATTTGAAGAGTTAGAAATAGAGCACAAACGCCTGAGTAACGGGCAAAGCCTTTTAGAGCAAGCACAGACTAGCGTATACAATTTATATGAAAGCGATGAAGGCAACGCACTGTCAGTTATACAAAGCAGTATTGAACGTTTAGGCGAATTAGAGGCGCACGACGCTAGTTTAACGCCAATCATTGCAATGCTTAATGATGCAGCAATTCAAGTAGAAGAAGCGGCAGGAGAGCTACGTAGCTACTGCGATCACTTAGAGATCGATCCACTTCGCTTACAGCAAGTTGAGGCGCGCTATGCGAAGGCGATGGAACTTGCCCGTAAACATACTGTGATGCCAGAGGGACTTTATCAGCATCACCAAGAGCTAGCCGCCGAATTCAATGCTTTATCGGAACAGGAAACACTGTTAGGTACGCTTGAAGGCGAAGTAGAAGAAGCACGAGCAACGTATTTAACCGCGACCAAAGCGCTTTCTGAGAGCAGGCAACGTGCTGCTGGTAAGCTAAGCGAAGATATTGAAGTGCAAATTCGCCAAATGAATATGCCCCACGCAAAAGTGGATATTCAGATTCAATACGACGAACTTAAGAAGCCGGTGAGCACAGGTCTAGATACCGTAGAATTTAAAGTGTCTACCAACCCTGGTCAAGATGCAGACAAATTAGAAAAAGTCGTATCAGGTGGTGAACTTTCTCGTATAGGACTGGCTATTCAGGTTATCGCGAGCGGCCATCACGCTACCCCTACTATGATTTTCGATGAAGTCGATACGGGCATTAGCGGCCCAACAGCATCAATCGTTGGCGGGCTTTTACGTAAATTAGGTAAACAATCGCAAGTAATGTGTGTTACCCATCTACCTCAAGTAGCGGCACAGGCACATAATCAATTGTTTGTTACCAAGCTTACCGACGGGGAAAGTACTGAAACCCAGATGTTGGCGTTGACGAAGCAAGACAGGATCGATGAGCTTGCAAGACTATTAGCCGGTGATAAAGTAACCAAATCGGCGCTAGCGAATGCAAAAGAACTGCTTAAAAGCGCAGCATCGAACTAAAATGCAGTTGATTGGTCATAGTTGTCAATGTAGCATGCCTTCGCGCTTGCAATAAAACAGTCTCGAAATTCGCTTTAGCGAAGTTCATTGACACTAACAAAGGCAATACTGGACAAATTAACGCATGAAGTTGCAACACCTATTAGTAATTCTTGGTATCACACTTACATCAACCGCTTGCTCGAACTGGATTTATCGAATCGACGTTCCTCAAGGAAACTTCCTTGATCAAAGAGATGTGGAAAAGCTGCGTGTTGGAATGACAAAAGAACAGGTTATTTATGTACTAGGTAACCCTGTTGTTCAAGACTCATTCGACGATGACACTTGGTACTACGTTTACGATATGAAGCGCGGTATGAAAAAGCGTGGTGAAGATTTTCAAAAGCAAATGGTGATTAACTTTGTAGACAACAAAGTGACAACGGTTGAAGGTGACTTCGAGTTATCTGAAGACTTCAATACACCGCTTGATAACTAATTTTGTGTAAAAGGTAGCGTTTCTCGCTACCTTTTTTGTTTCTAATACCCTTCATAAAAACGCCTGTTTTTTAGAGATATATCGCTTACCTACTTGAGGTTTATATGGAACATAGTTTTTGGCACAGTAAATGGCAAAAGAACGAGATTGGATTTCACGAACCTGAAGGGAATGCACTTTTAGTAAAGTATGCGTCTTTTCTGTTTGGCGACGATAGTCCTAGCACATCTTTAAAGCGCATTTTTGTACCACTATGTGGAAAGACCTGTGATATTGGTTGGTTACTCTCCAAGGGTTGTGAAGTGGTTGGTGCTGAGCTAAGCGAAGTGGCTATTATACAGCTGTTTGAAGAGCTAGGTGTAGAGCCTACCGTTACCACTACTTCCAACGGTAAAATTTACGCTAAAGACGGTTTAACCATTTACGTAGGTGATATCTTTAAACTCACATCAAGCGACTTAGGTGACGTTACAGGCATTTACGATAGAGCAGCTTTAGTCGCGCTGCCTAGCCCGCTTCGCGAGCAATATGCTGCGCATTTAATGGCCATTACTCAATGCGCCCCCCAGCTAATCATCTCTTTCGAGTATGACCAGAATGAAATGGCCGGCCCTCCCTTTAGCGTAAACGAAAAAACCGTTGACGCTCTTTATTCAGTGGACTACAACATTCAAAGGTTAGAGCGCTCGGTGCTTGAAGGCGGTTTGAAAGGCAAAGTAGACGCTGATAATTTGGTATTTGCACTAACGGCGAAGTAGACTTTTTTAAGATTTGTTGCCAATACAAAGCGTTGAAATGGTTGCTTAATGGTTTGCGTTTTAGCGCTGATTACTAGAGACACTTAAGCTATTCATACCCACACCTGCTAATGCGACTTGCTTAAATAAATGGCTAGAGGCCAAGCAGTGCCTCTATGCCAAACAATATTGCACCTATCAACCCGCCTACGATCGTGCCGTTTATGCGAACTTTCTGAAGATCGCGACCAATATTCAACTCCACCTGCTCAGCCATTTCACGTTCATCCCAACTATTGATAGTGTCGCGTATGTGACGGGTTAGAAATTCAGCCAACTCAGGCGCCATATATTTAGCCGCTTCTCCAATGTGCTTATTAAATGCTTTTGCTAACTCACTGTCTTGCGTTAACGTAGTACCTAAATCGTTTAAAAGGCTCGACACCTTTGTTTCTGCTTTACCATTTTGCTGCTCAAGAGACGTTAAGAGCCATTGATGAAACTTGGCCCATGATTGCTGAACATACGCGTTTAACGCTGGGTCATTAACAATTTTTTCCCGATAGCTGTTTACCTTTTTCTCCATTAACGGGCTGTGCTGTAGTTCGTAGAGGAATTCGTGTACTTGCTCATCAAATGCATGGCGAATGGGGTGATGCTCATCTTCGTATACATCTTCCAAAATACTTGAAACCGCTTTAACAGCTATGAGTGCCCCCTGCTCGCTTAGCCAACTAGACGGCAATAGCTTTTCAATACGACTGTATTCGGTTTTTAGCCAGACTACTAACGTATCTGCTATGTAGATTTGGGTTTCTGGCTCTGCAAGCAGTGAGGCCAATTTCCCTAACACCCTATCAAGCACTACCTGATGCTGGCGCTCTTTCGTGACGGCGCTTAACGAGGTTGCCATCAATTGCCTAAGATCAAGTTGTTTAATGCCCTTCTGTGCGGTTTTAGCGATAAACGCTTTCACAGGTTTGTCATCGAGCACACGCAGAACGCCTGCAAAAGCATCGCATAGAAAGCGACTTAAACGGGTAGCGTTTCTATCTTGTGACAACCACCTTCCCGCACCCTTAGCAGGGTCGCTGTCCCGAATTAGCTTCTCTATTGCTTCAGGATGAAAGAACTTTTCCTTAACGAACAATGACAGGTTATTAGCAATAACAGACTTGTTACTAGCCACGATATTGGTGTGCGGAATGGGGTACTTCGCTGGAATTGGCTTAAATAATGCCGTCACTGCAAACCAGTCAGCTAGACCACCGATGAGCGCCGCTTCACTGGCCATCTTAATAAGCCCCAACCACCATGCTCCTTGCAAGCTTGGATAAAACTTGGGAAGTAAAACCGTTAAAACAAATACACTTGCGGCAAAAATCAAACAGGCCAATGCAAGCCTTTTAGCCTTATTCAATTGCGTGTACTTGTCCTGCATAAACTACTCCGTTTAAATTACTCGTTTACCATCTTGGTCTATAAGTGGTGTGCCGTCTTCTTTAGCAAAAGGGCCTGGTGGCCATACAGGCAAAATATCCAGTACAGCTTCACTTGGCCGGCATAATTTCACTGTTTCTTTCGCGTTATCAGAATAGGAATTACCTTCAACTCTCCCAAGAGGTAAAGAAACTGCTTTTTCGTTTTCAATTTTGGGAATGCAAACAATAGGCCTATTCACTAAAACGGGATGTTCCAGCATCAATTCAAAGATGATTTCGTTACTCACTGTTTCTTCAAGTAACCCTAATTCAGCAGCAGGCGACTTTGTTGTGCGAAGCGCTTGTCGAGGGTTAAGGTTAGCTGCATTCAATAAATAAGTTAGTTGTTCACGTTCCCACCCAACACGTAAATACTCAATAACCTGCACCTCATACCCAGCGGCATTGATCACCGCCAGTACATTCCTAGACGTGCCGCACTCTGGGTTGTGATAAATCTTTATCATCGCCACCTAACCTCACTAAAAAGTAAAAACCACATATACCAACATACTATTAAAATTCGAGTAAAATTCGAGGACAGACACTCACATAGGCTAAAACCTTGCCTGTACTCGTTGGACACACACTCAAATTGCTACCTGTACTTCTTGGACACACACTTAAAAAACAGTTTATGGCCAAATACAATTCGAGGACGGACACTCACATAGGCTAAAACCTTACCTGTACTCGTTGGACACACACTCAAAAAAGCAGCTTGTAACCAAACAGATGTATTCACATTAAGTGTCTGTCCATTTCTTTAAATAATTTCTTCAAGCGAGTGTCTGTCCCCTTCTGAGCTTAGGGCCATGTGGTACAGAATGGTCAAATTCGCCATCCGGTGACAGATGAAACTATAAAATTAGTCATTACACCATTGAACCAGTCTACCCCTCTTCGACATATCAAACTAACCTTTTGATTTAAAATGTTTTTTAAGAGTGGCATGATACGTGATATGTATTTTATAAATGCACAACAAAATTTGTGTTTGATATCAATACCGTCAAAGCGTGTTATTAAGTATTTATAAAACAATCAAGGATATAAGAATATGAAAAAGTCTATTATTGCTAGTGCAGCGATGTTGCTTTCAGCCTCTTTGCTAACTGGCTGCGTTATCCATGTTGGCGACGCTAGTGCATTAGAAGGCAGCGATTTCAGTTCTATTCTAGGCAACATTGACATAGCTGAAGGGAAGCACGCTGGCGATATTTCTTCTGTTAATGGCAATGTGGAAATTAGCGATCATGGTGGCGCGGATGAAGTCAGCATCGTTAACGGAAATCTTGAAATGGGTAGCCATGTGTCTGTCCGAAATATCGACATTGTAAATGGCGATGTAAGTGCAGCTTCACACCTCAATGTGCTTAAGGGTGTAGAGACCGTGAATGGAAATGTTACGCTTCCTACGCAAAGTGCAATTGGCGGTAGCGTTGAAACAGTGAATGGAGACATAACAGCCGTTGATACAACCATTGAAAAACACATCAAAACACTCAATGGCGATATTACTTTGTCTGGCTCTTCTCACGTTTTAGGCGATATCGTATATAAGGAAAGTGAAAGCGCTTGGGGCAAGAAATCAGACAACAAACCTACCCTATCGATTAGTGCATCGGTTACTGTAAACGGCAGCATTGTTTTGCACCGCCCTGTTAACCTAGACATTGAAAGCGATGAACTAAAACAAAAAGTCATTGTAAGCTACGGCAGTGCACAGTAACGTATTGGCTTAATCATTTAAGCTTACCTACTGGAAATGCATGACTGAACAAGAAAAGATGCTTGCTGGCGATTTATACTTTCCGTCAGACAAAACATTATCGGCATTGCGCAAGCAATGCCGTATGCAATTAGACGAGCTCAACACAACTTGTCAAAGTGACCACAAAAAGCGTACAAGACTACTAAAAGGGCTGTTTGGTAGTACTGGAAAAAGGCTTTACATCGAGTCTTCATTCAAATGTGATTACGGCGAAAATATTCACGTAGGCGAAAATTTTTTCGCTAACTTCAATTGTGTGATTTTAGATGCAGCGAAGGTCACGATAGGTGATAACTGCATGATTGCGCCTCAAGTCGGCTTGTACACCGCTACGCATCCATTAGATCCTGTACAAAGGGCAACCGGCATCGAGTTCGCCAAGCCCATTACTATTGGCGATAATTGCTGGATTGGTGGTATGGCGGTCATAAACCCTGGCGTAACGTTGGGAGACAATGTGGTTGTGGCCTCTGGCGCGGTGGTAACTAAGTCTTTTGGCGACAATGTGGTCATAGGTGGTAACCCTGCCAAAGTCATCAAAGAAATAGAGCAAGCCGAATAGAGCATGTGATGTTTTCGGTATCACATGCCTTAAAAAAACACCTTTACACGAGTCCATACCAAGTCACATCTATCGATTTAATCTGAACCGATAATTCAAAGACTCTTCAAGGGCCGCCATCAGTACCTCAAAGGCGGCCCCAAAGTTTAGCCTAGTAAACAGAGCTAGGTAAAATTAAACGCTATCCCCGTTAGTAGTCTAAAGACAAACGTGCTTTATTAATCGTTAATCCCAGTCTGGAGCAAAATCTGGGCTTACAATTCGGTCACCGTTATCTAGATCATCAATAAGCTCGAGCTCTGAATCAGTGAGATGTACACCACCGTAAGCTAAATTCTCCGCCAAATGTACTTTACTGGTTGATGAAGGAATGGCGTAAATGTGGCGTTTCTCCATCCACGCCAGAACAGCTTGCGCCGGCGTCGCATCGTGGTTTTGCGCTATTCGCAATAAAGTTTCGTCCTTCATTACTTTTCCTACCGCAAATGGCATATATGCGGTCGCTTTTATGCCTTTTTCCTTACACGCTTCAACAACTTTCTTATTTTGCATGAAAGGATGGATTTCAATTTGGTTAGTGTAAATCTCGCCTTTACCAAGAATCTTTTCGGCCTTATCTAACAAATCAATAGTGAAATTAGACACCCCAATATGACGAGTAAGCCCAAGCTCTTTCGCCTTGGCAAGATTGCCTAAGTAACTTTCTAGTGAAATATCATTTCCTGGATATGGCCAATGGATAAGAAGCAAATCAACATATTCTAGCTTCAGCTTTTCTAAGCTTTCGTGAACGCTTGGTATAAAGTGATCGTCTCCCAAAGATTCATACCACACCTTGGTGGTGACAAACAGTTCGCTTCTATCAAGGCCGCTGGTTTTTATTGCATCGCCAACTTGTGCTTCGTTGCCATAAAATTGTGCGGTGTCAATGTGTCGGAAACCAACCTCTAGTGCTTTACTGACTGATTCACGGGCCTCGTCACCTTTCAATCGAAACGTTCCCATTCCTAACTGAGGCATATCTTTCATTACTCTCTCCTTTTCCGTGTGACATTTGCTACTTGATGTAGCAGATTCATACGTTCCTACGCCATCGTTTGAAAAGAAGATCGCAATGCGCTAATTGATTAGTAGCATTAAGTTACCCACTCTGATTGTTAGTAGGTTTGTGTTTTATGCTGGCATAAAAAAAGCCGCTAGCATTTGCTCGCGGCCTTGAGTATTCAAATAGATATAGTTGGATATTACTTACGTTTAGCGGGGCGCCCAGCTCGTTTATTCAAACCTTGTTGCTTACGCACTTTATGCTTTTTAACCGAGCGACGCATGCGACTTAAACGCGCGTGGTCAAGTTTACCCTGGCGTACATTAACCATAGTTTGCGTTTCATCCGGCAGTTGAACATGGGTACGAAGGGCGTTCACGTCTTCTAATCCTAGTTCTACCCACGCACCTTGCGGTAAACGCTTTTGCAGTTCGATTGGACCATATTTAACACGGATCAAACGGCTTACCTGCACGCCTTGCGACTCCCAAAGACGACGTACTTCGCGGTTACGCCCTTCTTTCAACGTTACATTGTACCAACGGTTCATGCTTTCTTCTTCAGCATGCTGCGGCGTAGGCGCACCTGAAATTGTCAGGAATTTTGCTTCGCCGTCTTCCAGCTCTACCCCTTTTTGCAGGGTATGAAGCGTTTTTCCAGTAACTTCGCCGAACACACGCACGGCATATTCGCGCTCTACTTCACATTTTGGGTGCATTAGGCGGTTAGCCAATTCACCATCGTTGGTGAATAACAGTAGACCACTGGTGTTCATGTCTAGACGACCAACCGTGATCCAACGTCCTAATCGAATAGCGGGAAGACGGTCAAATACCGTATCGCGCCCTTCAGGGTCGTGACGGCTACACAATTCACCTTCAGGCTTGTTGTACATCAACACACGGCAGACAGGCTGTTCTGTTTGACGAGATAACAAATGACCATCCACACGAATCTGTGCAGTATGATCGACTCTATCTCCTAATGTCGCTTTTGTACCATTAACCGATACTCGGCCTTCTTCAATCCAACGTTCCATTTCTCGTCGCGAGCCTAGCCCTTGGTTAGCTAGCACTTTTTGCAACTTTTCAGTCATGGTTTTTCACTCTTTAATTGCTTGTTTACGGTCGCACGGTCTATTCAGACGGTGCCTCATTTAACACCTTAAGCGGCGAGTCTGATGCAACGCTTTCTGCCATATTTTCAAAAGCGTCGGCATTGGGCAAATCGCTCAACGACGTCATCGAAAAATAGTCTAAGAAACCTTTGGTAGTTGCGTAAAGCGCTGGTCGCCCAGGCACTTCTTTGTGGCCCACTACCTTTACCCAGTCTCGTTCTGTGAGTGTCTTTATAATATTACTGCTTACCGCCACGCCCCTTACCTGCTCTATTTCTCCGCGGGTTATAGGTTGCCGATAAGCAATGAGTGCCAAGGTTTCGAGCATTGCTCTAGAATACTTTGGCGCATTTTCCTGCCACAATTTGCTTAACCACGGGCTTAACGCATCTAACGATTGAAAGCGATAGCCACTTGCTACTTCCACCAGTTGAATGCCTCTTGGCTGATAATCTAACTTTAGCTCGTTAAGCACCTTACTCAAGGTTCTATCAGCGACGGTAAACTCATTGAGTACCGTTTCTTTTAAATGCTGCTTTGAAATAGGTTTATCAGCAACAAATATTGCTGCCTCAACCAATTGTTTAAGCTGCGCCGTGTTAATTTTCTTCATGGGCACCTAATTTTACATGAATTTTTGCATAAGGACCTGCCTGAATGCATAAAATTAGCTGTTCTTTTACTAATTCTAAAATTGCTAAGAAGCAAACCACTACGCCAGCTTTACCTTCTTCAACCGTAAATAGGCGTTCAAGTGGCGTATATTCTGTTGTTGTGAGTAAAGACAAGATGAGCGACATGCGCTCTCGCGTGCTCAGTGCTTCCCGTGCAATGGTATGGTGTTCAAACGCTTCAGCGCGCTTCATGGCCGCACTGAACGCCAATACAATTTCAGCTAAAGACACATCGGGCTCAATACGAATTGGCGCCACATTCTCACTTAGTTCAACGTGAGTGGTGAAAATATCCCGTTCAAGTCTAGGCTGAATATCTAAATCTTCTGCCGCTTGCTTTACTAGCTCGTATTCTTTTAATCGGCGAATAAGCTCTGCGCGAGGGTCTTCTTCTTCGTCGGAATCGTCACTGCGTTTAGGCAGTAGAAGTCTGGACTTAATTTCTGCCAATATGGCTGCCATCAGCAAGTACTCTGCCGCCAGCTCTAATTTTAGCGACATCATGGCATCCACATATTCCATATACTGTTTGGTAACATCAGCGATGGGCAATGTAGTGATATCAAACTTTTGCTTTCTTATAAGATAAAGCAGTAAGTCGAGCGGCCCTTCAAAGGTTTCTAATATGACCTCTAGGGCATCGGGGGGAATGAAGAGATCTTCAGGCTTTTCAATTAGCGCTTCGCCATTAATAAACGCAAGTGGCAACGGTTGCTGAACAGGTGTCGAAAGCCCCTGCTCAACAGGAGCCTTATTATCATTGTTATTTTCTTCAACAAGCTCTGACACAGTTCCACAACCGTTTTTACGCGCTAACAAAGCGGCGATTATTGATATTATTATTTACGCGTTCATAAAAGGGCCTGATGTGCGTTGCTGTACATCAACGCTCACCAGGCCCCAGAAATTTAGCTTATAGCTTCCTACAATAACTTTCACCTGCAACTAGCAAAACAAGCTATTTAAAACCAGCCTAACGAAAGTTACTCAAAGGGAGACGGATCGCCCGTGCCATGCCGCACAATGACTGGCGTGTCTTCCGACAAATCAACCACGGTAGTGGGCTGCTCTCCAATGTAACCACCGTGAATAATAAGCCCTACTTGCTTTTCTAAGTTGTCGCGAATGACATCTGGGTCTGATTCAGCCATGGTGTTACCTGGCAGAATCAAAGACGTAGACATCAATGGTTCGCCCAGCTCTTCCAATAATGCAAGTGCAATGGCGTTATCGGGCACGCGAATTCCAATGGTTTTACGTTTAGGGTTTTGCAAACGCTTTGGTACTTCGCGGGTCGCTTTCAACACGAAGGTGTAACGCCCTGGTGTGTTGTTCTTAATTTGCCTGAACGCCGTGTTGTCTACCTTTGCGTAAATTGATAGCTCAGACATGTCTCGACACATTAAGGTAAAGTTGTGATCTTTATCGATTTGACGAATACGACACAACTGCTCAAGCGCCTTTTTGTCTTCCATTTGGCAACCTATGGCGTAGCCTGAGTCTGTCGGATACACCACCACTGCCCCCTCTCGAATTAACTCACAAGCCTGACTAATTAGGCGCTTTTGCGGGTTGTCGGGGTGCACATAGAAAAATTGACTCATAATTACTTCCTTTTCTTAAACGCGCAGAACTATACTACTTTGCCAACGAGGTAAGTGTCTGTCCACTCGTAAAGCTTGCTGGTTAAGCTCGTTGGTAAAACTCGCTTTTAAGCTTTTTACCAACCAACTCTCGGCATTTTAATTAGCTTTAGCGCTCATCAACCGTACGTGAACCATTTGCCTTACCTTGCCCATTTATACCGAGAGCGTTACAAATTAGATTTCCTTAGCTCTCGGCCATCTGCCCTTCAAATTGTTTCCAATTATGCCATACGGGTGTGAGCTTACTGCTAATGCCGAGGTTCTTACCCAGCTCAGTCCAACGAGACGGAAAGTGAAAATCAGAGCCCGCCGATGCTAACAACTGATGGGTTTGCGCAAGCTCGTTAATAAGCTCTTGTTTAGTTTTATTTATGCCAGGAAATGCGGTTTCAATGGCGTCGCCACTGGCTTGTTCGAACAAGGCCACCAAGCGCCGTAGCCATTTTGCTGTCATGTCGTAATGGGCTGGGTGAGCCAGTACCGCTTGTCCACCTGCATCGTGTATCCACTCGATAGCCGTTTCAATGCTTGGCCACTCTGCTTTAACTGCAGCTCGTTTGCCTTTGCCAAGATACTTTTTAAACGCGGCGTCCATACTTGGCACACCGTAGTTGTTTACTAATACGCGCGCAAAGTGCGCCCGTGTCACCTGGCCAACGCCCGCTAGCGCTTTTGCTCGCGTTAGAACACCTTCAAACCCACACTTTTCGAGCTTATCAGCAATTTTTTCAGCTCGGGCTTCTCGGGTTTGAGACTGGCCTTGCAGCCGCTCAAGAAACGTTGGGCAGTGTCTGTCCACATTTAATCCAACTATATGGATATCGAAACTGTGCCAAGTGGTGGAAATTTCAACACCATCAATTATGGTGAGTGCTCGTTTTTGTTTTGCTTGAGTAGCGTGCGCTTCTTCTAAACCGGCTACGGTATCGTGGTCGGTAACGGCAAGCGCATCCACCTGCATGGTGTGCGCGCGAAGGATTAATTCTTCTGGGGTTAAGTGGCCATCAGAGAATTTTGTATGACTATGTAGATCTATTTTCAATGTCTTATGCAAATTTTAGGTTGACACAAAGGGCAATTTGTTTTCTTCTATACACACAAAGTATACGTACTAACGGCTTCAAATCCTATTGAAGTTTGGAAAAACAACGAGTAATTCATGCATTCATACGACATTTCGACAGCAATGACAGTTGCAGCTTGGTGGTGGCACTCCCTAACTTAACGGGCGGTGTGCACTGTAGTGCGTGAATGAATACACATAAAGGCCCGTTTATACGGGCCTTTTTTTTGTCTTTTTGCAGTTGGAGAGTAGCAAAAATGAGTTTAGCGGAACTGGGGATTTCTCCAGGTAAGGTAGAGACAATTGAGCAGGTGGGACACTATGTCGATGATCCACTTGCCGCGTTTGCCCACCTTTGTGGCAATAAAAATAACGCACTGCTTTTAGAGTCGGCAGAAATTGATTCTAAAGACGATTTACAAAGCTTGTTAATGGTTGATGCAGCACTGCGCATGGAATGCCGGGGCAACCGCGTTGAAGTGAAAGCACTGACAGGCAACGGCGCTTCAGTGTTACCTTTATTTGTTGACCACGCCCCTGACGGCCTACACATCAAAGAAAGGACAGACACTTCAATTACATTGGTGTGCGATCAAGCCGACGGTGAACTTGACGAAGACAGCCGCTTAAAGGCCGCAAGCGTAATGGACGCGCTTCGCATTGTTATCAATAAAATAACGCCAATTCGCCAACATCCCCACGCGGTTTTCTTAGGCGGTGTATTTGCCTACGACATGCTGGCAGGCTTTGAAAAGCTACCTGATGTTGCAGAAGGTGAAAATGACTGTCCAGACTTTGTGTTTTACTTAGCAGAGACCTTAATTACCGTTGACCACCAAACCCGCGAGACACATTTAATTGGCAGTGTTTTTAGCGGACAAGACGTTGCCCAGCAATACTTTGCCATTGCTCAGCGTTTAGAAGCAATTCATCAGCAGCTACACGATATGCCCGCTGAGCCAGCACTAGTAGGTGCAAATACAGCAAAGATTGCTGATGTAGAAAGTGAAGCACAAAGCGGACAGTCACTCGTTTCCAACTCAGAAAACTCAAACGCAACTGAAAACGGACAGTCACTTTCTTCTTTTGACCCAAGCGTCGAAGTGAGTGTTGATTTAAGTGATGAACAGTTCTGCAACCATGTGCTGGACTTAAAACAGCACATTTTAGCCGGCGACATTTTTCAGGTTGTGCCCTCGCGTACATTCTCTCTCCCCTGCCCGTCGCCGCTACTTGCTTACGCTAAACTTAAAGAATCAAACCCAAGCCCTTACATGTTTTACATGCAAGATGCCGCTTTCATCATATTTGGCGCCTCTCCTGAATCAGCGCTTAAATACGAAAGAGAAAGTAATCAGGTAGAGATCTACCCGATTGCCGGTACCCGTCCACGTGGCAAGCGCCCTGATGGCAGTATCGACAGAGATTTAGACAGCCGTATTGAGCTTAACCTTCGCGAAGACAACAAAGAAAAGTCTGAGCACATTATGCTGGTTGACCTTGCCCGAAACGATGTTGCAAAAGTGAGTCGCCCAGGTACGCGCTATGTGAAAGACTTGCTAAAAGTTGACCGTTACTCACACGTGATGCACTTAGTATCGCGCGTGGTTGGCCAGCTACGTGACGACTTAGATCCACTGCACGCTTATCAAGCCTGCATGAATATGGGCACCCTAGTTGGCGCACCAAAAGTAAGCGCAGCGACGTTAATTCGTGAAGTAGAGAAAAAACGCCGCGGCAGTTATGGCGGCGCGGTTGGCTACTTGAATGGTCAAGGCGATATGGACACTTGTATAGTCATTCGCTCAGCGTTTGTGAAAAACGGCACGGCTTATATTCAAGCGGGTGCAGGTGTAGTATATGACTCGGTTCCACAAGCTGAAGCTGATGAAACCCGCGCTAAGGCGCAAGCGGTAATTGGTGCAGTAAAAGCAGCGCTACAAGAAGAAGCTGAAAGTATCAACGTTGCATTAAATGAAGGAGGCAACGCATGAATCAGCAAGTGACCACCCTATTTTTGCTCGATAATGTAGACTCATTTACCTACAACCTTGTGGATGAACTGCGTACCTTAAACCTAGACATTAAGGTTTATCGCAACACGGTTTCAGCAAATGCTCTGTTTGAAAGAATGCAGGAACAAGCAACGAAAGGCCCTGTGCTTCTTATGTTGTCGCCAGGTCCAGGCGCACCAAGTGAAGCCGGCTGTATGCCTGAGCTACTTAAAAAAGTACACGGCGTGTTCCCCGTAATTGGTATTTGCTTAGGCCATCAAGCTATTGTTGAGCATTACGGCGGCACCGTAGGTCGCGCCAGCCAAGTTATGCACGGCAAGTCTTCTGCTATTTCCCATTCTGAAGACGCCATGTTCAAAGGCTTACAGCAGCCCTTACATGTAGCACGCTACCACTCTTTAGTGGCACATTCATTGCCTGAAAACCTTAACGTTTGCGCATCTACGGTAAACGATGACGGCAGTGAGGCCGTAATGGCAGTTTACAACAGCGAAGATCGCATGTTGGGTTTCCAATTTCACCCAGAATCTATTTTAACAGCCCACGGCAGTTTGCTGTTAAAGCAAAGTATTGACTATTTAACGTTACAGGGAGCGAACCATGCTTAACGCAGGCCCTCTACTAGAACAAATTATGTTGCGAGAATCACTGTCGCAAACCGAGGCATACAGCTTGTTTAACAGCATCATGCACGGTGAGCAAAGCGAGGTGATGATTGCTTCAGTGCTGACTGCGCTGAAAATGAAAAAAGAATCACCCAGCGAAATTGCGGGTGCGGCGAGCGCAATGGTGGCTAATGCACTGCCCTTTCCCACACCGTCTTATGAGTTTGCAGATATCGTTGGTACAGGCGGAGATGGCCACAACACCATTAATATTTCCAGTGCAGCCGGTGTAGTTGCCGCATCTTGTGGCGTGAAGGTGGCGAAACACGGTAATCGCAGTGTGTCGAGTAAGTCTGGCTCTGCTGATTTGTTTCGACAGTTCGGTCTTAATTTAGAAATTAGCCCAGAAACTTCTCGCAAGTGCTTAGATGAAGCAAATTTCACATTTCTTTTTGCACCGGTTTATCATGCAGGTATGCGCCACGCAGCCCCCGTGCGCGCTGCGATGAAGACCAGAACCCTGTTCAATATTCTTGGGCCACTGGCAAACCCAGCAGGTCCAACTCACGGCGTTTTCGGCGTATACTCGCCTGAACTGCTTGAACCTTACGCAAAAACCCTTATGCTGCTTGGCCAACACCGCGCAATGATAGTGCATGGCGATGGCTTGGATGAACTGGCGCTTCACGGCGAATCAATGATTTACGACCTTGAGCACGGTGATATTCGCAAGCTTACCGTTACCGCTAAAGACTTCGGTTTACCTCATTATCCTCTTGCTGCGATTGAGGGCGGTGAACCTGAAGAAAACAGACAATTTGTTGAAGCAGCGCTAAACGGCGAAGGTAAAGAGGCGCACCGTGCCGCTATCGCTATGAACTGCGGGGCACTGTTGAAAGTAACCGGCAAAGCATCAACCTTCAAAGAAGGGGCTGAAATGGCGATGAACGCTATGGCCGAAGGGTTACCCATGCAGTTATTAACGAAGGTTGCCAAAATTACTCAGGAGGTAAGCACGAATGGCTAATGTGCTTGAGAAAATTGTTGCAGACAAACGAGAAGAAGTGGCCGCACGCAAAGAAGCACTGCCGCTAGAAAGCTTCAAGGCGAATCTAGTTCCTTCTGAAAAGAGTTTATTTGCGGCACTTAGTGAGCCAAATGCAGGCTTTATCTTCGAATGCAAAAAAGCATCGCCTTCAAAAGGCCTTATTCGAGAGCATTTCGATTTAGACGAGATCTTAGCGGCTTACACGCCTTATGCTGCCGGTATTTCTGTGCTGACAGACGAGAAGTACTTCCAAGGTAAATTTGAGTACTTAGCTTATGTTACTGAGCGTGTTGCTCAGCCTGTGCTTAACAAAGATTTCTTCGTTGATACCTATCAAGTGTATCTAGCCCGTCACTATAATGCCGACGCAGTGCTATTAATGCTTAGTGTGCTAAATGATGACGAATATCGCGAGTTGGCAAACGTTGCCAATGCTCTGTCATTAGACATTCTTACCGAAGTAAGTAATGAAGAAGAAATGGAGCGCGCTATTGCCCTTGAAGCCAACATCATTGGTATCAATAATCGCAACTTACGCGACCTTTCTACCGATTTAGCCACCACCGAACGCCTTGTGCCCATGCTTGAAAAAGCCACGCACGACTACGTGGTTATTTCAGAGTCGGGCATATACACGCACCAAGACGTGCTTCGTTTAGCGCCTGTATCCCAAGGCTTTTTGGTGGGCAGTGCGTTAATGGCCGAGGCTGACCTACCGCGCGCAGTAAAAACGTTAGTGAATGGTGCAGTTAAAGTGTGTGGGCTTACCAGCCCCGAACAAGCACAAATGGCGTTTGATAAAGGCGCTAGCTTTGGCGGGCTTATCTTCGCTGAAAAATCGCCACGCTGTGTGAGCGAAGCACAGGCTTTGACTATAACGCAGAGCGTTGACGGTGCTTTTGTTGGTGTGCTCGTTAATCACGACATTGATGAAGTGGCATCACTCGCCGCCTCGCTCAACCTTTTTGCCGTGCAGCTTCACGGCAGCGAAGATGATACCTACATTTCAGCGCTTGCTGCCAAGCTTCCAGTAGGTTGTGAAATTTGGAAAGTCGAAGGTGTTAAAGCAACCTCTTCTGACGCACTACCAGAAACAGTGGACAGACACTTAAATAACAGCCTTATCAGCCGCGTTCTTCTGGATTGCCAAGTGGGTGATGCCAAAGGCGGTACAGGCGAAGCGTTCAATTGGCAGTTATTAAACGATATCGAAGCGAAGCATAAGTTAGTGCTTGCTGGCGGTATTAACGCCCAGAATGTTGCAGAAGCTATTGCAACCGGCTGTGGTGCTATTGATGTGAATTCAGGCGTAGAAACCGCACCCGGCGTGAAAAGCGAAGAAAAACTCGACGCGCTTTTTGCCATTTGCCGCCGTTACTAATTTAAATACAGGACAACGTAATGAACCAGTTAGATACAAAATTTGGTGAATTTGGTGGCATGTACGTGCCCGAGCTACTTATTCCAGCACTAGACCAACTGGAAAAAGCATTTTTGGATGCCAAGGACGACCCAGCGTTCAACGAAGAGTTTTTATCTCTGTTAAAAGACTATGCCGGCCGTCCAACATCAATGACGTTAACTCGCAACCTTGTGAGTAACCCAAAGGTAAAATTATATCTAAAGCGTGAAGACCTACTTCATGGTGGCGCACACAAAACTAACCAGGTATTAGGCCAAGCGCTACTTACTAAGCGCATGGGTAAAAAAGAAGTTATTGCCGAAACTGGCGCGGGCCAGCACGGTGTTGCAACCGCTTTAGCGTGTGCGTTGCTTGGGCTTAAAGCACGTATTTATATGGGTGCAAAAGACGTTGAACGTCAAGCGCCAAACGTGTTCCGTATGAAGCTTATGGGCGCAGAGGTTATTCCTGTAAATGCAGGCTCTGGTACCCTTAAAGATGCCGTAAACGAAGCTATGCGCGACTGGTCAGCGAACTATGATAAAGCGCACTATTTGTTAGGCACAGCAGCGGGTCCTCACCCCTTCCCGACCATTGTTCGTGAATATCACCGCATGATTGGTGAAGAGACTCGCGCTCAAATTATGGAAAAAGAAGGTCGCTTACCTGACGCTGTAGTAGCATGCGTGGGCGGAGGCTCAAATGCTATCGGTATGTTTGCAGACTTTATTGATGAGCCCTCTGTGCGCTTAGTGGGCGTTGAGCCTGCAGGTAAAGGCGTGCACACCAAAGAGCACGGCGCAACTATCGTGACGGGTACAAAAGGTATTCTTCACGGCGCTTACACCTTCATCATGCAAGACAAAGAAGGCCAGATTGAAGAGAGCTACTCAGTATCTGCTGGTCTCGACTACCCTGCTGTTGGCCCTCAGCATGCTTACCTTCACGACATTGGTCGAGCGGAATACGTTGCCGCTACCGACGAAGAAGCACTGAATGCATTCCAATTGCTTGCCAGGAAAGAAGGTATTATTCCAGCCCTTGAATCGTCGCATGCTTTAGCGCACGCACTTAATATGGCGGATGAAGCGGAAGAAGAGACCATCATCGTAGTTAACTTATCAGGTCGTGGCGACAAAGATTTAGCGCACGTTATCAACATTTTAGGGGACGATTTATAATGGATAGATATGCACAGATGTTTGCCGGCCTTGATGAAAAGAGCCAAGGCGCATTCGTACCTTTCGTAATGATAGGTGACCCCGATTTAGCGCAATCTGAAGACATTATTTGCCAGCTGGTAGAAAGCGGTGCTGACGCACTTGAGTTAGGTATACCTTACTCTGACCCCATTGCTGATGGCCCGACTATCCAAGCTTCTGCCATTCGCGCATTAAGTAACAAGGTGACGGTAGCAGATTGCTTGGGTGTTATTTTACGTGTTCGCGCAAAATATCCAGATGTGCCTATCGGCTTGCTACTGTACAGCAACTTAGTAATGGCACAAGGCATTGAGAATTTTTACAATAAAGCGCAAGAGGCAGGCGTTGACTCAATTTTGGTCGCTGACGTTCCTATTCGCGAGGCTGCACCTTTCCAAAAAGCAGCCGAAGCCACTGGCATTTCTCAGATTTTGATTGCACCGCCCAATGCTACTGACGAAACCATGGAAAAAATCGGGGAATACTCGAAAGGCTACACGTATTTGCTGGGTCGTGCGGGCGTTACTGGCGCAGAAACTGCCGCAAACGTGCCTGCTTCAGAGCTTATTGAGCGCTTGAACAAACACAAAGCAGCACCAGCATTGTTAGGCTTTGGTATTTCTACACCTGAACAGGTTAAATCTGCTATTGACGCAGGTGCCGCTGGCGCAATTTCAGGCTCGGCGACAGTGAATATCATCGCCGCTAATTTATCGGACAGCCACAAAATGCTGAGCGAGCTCGGCAGCTTTGTTGAAAGCATGAAAGCCGCTACGGCAAAAGGATAAGCGCATGCTATACATGATTTGTGCAACCGATGTGGCGGACAGTCTAGAAAAGCGCCTAGCGGCGCGACCTGCTCACCTTGAACGTTTGAATGCATTAAAAAATGCGGGCCGTTTAGTTATGGCAGGCCCCTTCCCTGCTGTAGATAGCCCAGACCCAGGCCCAGCCGGATTTACCGGCTCGCTAGTAGTCGCAGAGTTTGATTCACTAGAAGCTGCTCAAGCATGGGCAGACGCTGACCCGTACATCGAAGCAGGTGTTTACGATAGTGTTGTAGTTAAACCTTACAAAAAGGTTTTGCCTTAGTTTTTAGCTAAACGCTGTAGCGTAAAAAATAACGAAAGCCCCTTAAGACCGGATTAATCTGGTTTTTAGGGGCTTTTTCGTTGCTTCAACAGTAATGAAGCTAACACTTATTTATTAAACTAGTGTGGACAGACACTCATTTGCTAGACTAATGAGGACACACACTCGGAATTGTTTGCCAAGCGTCCTTTGGTTGATAATGGACAGTCACTTAATAATCAGCCAACAACCGTAATAAACAATCCCTTGTGGACAGACACTCGCTCCTGTGAGTAAGCGTCCCAGCCCCTCAAAGCTTCGTCATAAAATTGGCCCATAATACTGCGTTTAAAGATCGACCTTTTCGTGTTCACCCATCTCTTCTGGCTTTACCGTTTTACCAGTAAGCATTTTAAACAATCCCTTGTGGACAGACACTCGCACCTCTGAGTAAGTGCCCCAACGCCTCAAAGCTTCGTCATAAAATTGGCCCATGATGCTGCGTTTAAAGGTCGACCTTTTCGTGCTCACCCATCTCTTCTGGCTTCACCGTTTTGCCAGTAAGCATTTTAAACATACCTTTGAGTGAAGGGTCTGCATCCCACACTTCTGCATCTATAAGTTCAAAGCGAAGCATTAATAAAGAAGGATCATCTTTACCTTTCTCGAACCATGCTTCTACTGGATTAGACCAGTATTTATCAATCACCTCTTTACGTGATTCAACAGTGAGGTTGCCTCGTATACAAGCAAATACATCATGACCTTTGGATGCAAAATGAACCATGGCTTTTCCACCTTTAGCAATGCGGTTTTCTCGACTAGTGTAGAACCAAAACTCGCTATCAGCGTCTTTATCAAGTTGGGCGTACATAGGCTCGGCATGCATATCCTCACCAACCAGACTTACCATGACTTTTGGACTATCTGACATTGCTTTCCACATTGTTTTCTTAATATCGTTAGACATAGCTCCTCCTTGTTGAAAATAAGTGTCTGTCCGACGTTACTATTGAATTGAGCAGTTGAACTAAACGCCTTATTTTCATTTTATTGATTCATCTGAAGCTTATTCCTCGCACGTGGTATGCCAGAAAAGTCAATATCTCCCCGCTCAGCTGCCAAAAGAGTTATTGAGAAACGTAAGCTCTTCACTACACGCCAGTTAGGTACAGCTTTGGACACACACTCGTACATCCAAATGAGCGTTGTGAACTATTTTACAAAAACCGAGGACAGTCACTCGTTTGCACGATAAACATTGGTTCCCCTTAATAACAATCAACAAAGTGGACAGACACTTTTTCAAAGTAGGAGTAAAGATTACTCAATATGATTTACTAACGAGAGCACTTAAATATATGCGTCACTTTGAAGCTTAGAAATAGACTTGTGGACAGACACTCTCATTTTGACTTCCGGCCTCTTAGCAATTAAGTGTCTGTCCACAATATTTGCTCTTTCGTAAATGCCATTTACTTAAGGCTTATATACAGCTTTTGCTCCGCAAGGTAGACTAAACCTAGTTCAGAATGGGTTCAGTTAACCAAGTTATACTTATCTGTAGTTTGGCCTGAGTGGGATAATAATTGTGAGGTTGTATGAAATTATCGCTTCGTGTTGCAGTAGTTTGTTTAGTGTTAGCTTTGTCTAACACAGCGCCAGCTTTGGCGTTTCAAGACTCTGGCGGCGATATATCAAAAAGCGAAGCTGCTGAGCGTGCTCGCGTTGCTGTAAATGGACGCGTCTTAAAAGTTGAACAGACCTCAAAAAACTACCGGGTAAAAGTACTTAAAAAGTCAGGGCGAGTAGTATCAGTAGATGTAGACAAGCGCTCAGGCAAGGTAAAAACAAATAAAGATAAGGACTAACATGCGTATCCTCGTAGCCGAAGACGATAGCAGATTATTAACCCAGCTTGATGCGCTCCTTCAGCAAAATGGCTATAGCGTAGACCTCGCAGATAATGGTGAGCACGCGCTTTTTCTCATTAAAGAATATAGCTATGACCTGGCTATCGTCGACATCGGCATGCCAAAGCTAGACGGATTTGAGGTTATACGAAAAGCTCGTCAAGCTGATATTTCCTGCCCTATACTCATTTTAACTGCTAGAGATAGGTGGCAAGAGAAAGTGGAAGGCCTTGATGCCGGAGCCGATGACTACCTCACCAAACCCTTTCATAACGAAGAGTTACTTGCTCGAACAAAAGCACTAATTCGACGAGCTTCAGGACAAGCGAACCCAACCATTCAGTTCGGCCCTATCTCGCTGGATACCGTTAGTGAAGAACTATCGTTAAACGGTCAAGCTCTGGATCTAACAGCTTACGAATACAAAGTCATGGAGTACCTTATGCTTAACCCGCAAAAGGTCATCTCAAAAACAGAGCTAACCGAGCACATTTATGACCAAGATTTCGATTTAGATAGTAATGTCATAGAGGTTTTCGTGGGAAGACTGCGGAAAAAGCTGGACCCGACCGGTGAGTTAAAGCCAATCGAAACCCTTAGAGGTAGAGGCTATAGGATAAATAGAAGTTTATGAGGCAATTGTCGCTACGTCTTCGGAGTATCTTTCTAGCGATTGTTCTTCTAGCGTTATTTGCGCCCTTTACTGTTGTCATTTTAGATGAGGCATATACTGATAGCCTTACGCAAGCCAAGATGAGTGAGCTTAGGTTGATGAACTTAGGTCTGCTATCGGCTTTCGAGTTAGATGGCGACCTGCCCTATATGCCTGAAATTTTATACGAAGAGCAGTTAAACCTTCCGGGATCAGGTTATCTTGGCGTGATTGTGTTTCGAGACGAAGTAATTTGGCAGTCAGCCTCAGCTCTTGAATATACCTTTGCACCACCTGAGATAGACGTTGCAGTCGGTAACGAGTTATTTTTGGATTCTCATACACCTAAGTTTGAAAAAGATTCCGAGTTTTTTGTATACGCCTTTACTGCGGAATTTGCTTCAAGTAGAGACTTCGAGCCTGTTCGGTTTTATATATTTAACAATAAAGCACTTTTTGAAGCAGAGCGGAATACGTTCTTAGACACGACGTGGCAGTGGATTTTCACGCTCTGTATAGCGCTCCTAATTTTTATTATTATCGGGATTAGCCTAGTACTTCTTCCTGTTAGGAAGTTAATTGACGAAATTTCACAAGCCTCAAGTGGACATAAACGCCAGTTAGAATCACGCTATCCAGTTGAATTCGATTCCTTAAAACAATCCATTAATGGTTTGCTTCAAACTGAGGCCGCCCAAAGGGCGAGATATAAAAACAGTTTAGGAGACTTAGCACATAGTTTGAAAACGCCTTTGGCAGTAGCATCGGGCACTAGCGATTTACCTACTGAGGTAAACGAAGCATTACAGCAAATTGACCGAATCATTAAACGCCAGCTGAAAAGAGCGAGTGCTGGAAAATCTGGCTGGCAACAAGCTATCTATATATTACCCATTTTGCACAAGCTTGCCGATGCAATGGACAAGGTCTACCAAGATAAAGCCCTTACTATTGAGTTTGAACTGGATGAGGATGCTCAGTTTAAAGGAGACGAGACCGACTTCATGGAACTGTGTGGCAACCTTCTAGACAATGCATGCAAAGCAGCGACCAATAGAATTATCGTATCAGCGTCGAAGCGTGCTGGTTGGCTAACAATTAAAGTAGAAGACGACGGCCCTGGTATTCCTGACGACAAAAAGGTGCTTTTGTTAGAGCGAGGAACTCGACTTGATACCTATACAGAAGGCCACGGAATAGGCATGGCGTTGGCGGCCGATTTAGTTTCAATCTACGAAGGTAGAATGCTCATCGAGGACTGTTCGCTTGGCGGCGCTCGTATCGTTATTCAATTTCCCAATCACGAATAGTGTTTTAAAAAGTACAACGAAGTTTGTGCATGACCGTTAAATCCTTGAGCTTTCAATTGCTCGAGTATGAAAGTGGACAGACACTTAATCTTGCACAAAAGTTTTTGGGGGACTGACACATTCTCAATTGACTGTTTAGCTAGGGACCAATGAGAGATTTTTTTAAATCGATAGAGTGTCTGTCCACTTTCTACTTCCACTAAGTTACGACGCAGACTTCTCACCTTCACTCGATAACAGCACCGCAAGCCACTTGCTCTCTTCGCGAGACTCTAGTGCTATTTTAACCACCATGGTTAACGGAACTGATAGCAACATTCCAACGGTGCCTAGCAGCCACCCCCAAAATATTAGCGAAAGGAATACCACAAGTGTCGAGAGCCCCATGCCTTTACCCATCAATCTCGGTTCCACCATATTTCCCATGATGGTATTAACAAGCACAAAGCCAAGTGCGGCGAAACCTGCTGAGGCAGGGCCAAGTTGAACAAATGCGATGAGTACAGCTGGCACAGCTGCAATGATAGATCCAATGTTAGGAATAAAGTTGAGCATGAACGCCAGGACAGCCCAAAGCATGAAATGATCTACTCCCATCACATACAACCAAATGCCAATAATTAAACCTGTCCCTAAACTGACCACAGTTTTTATCGCTAAGTAACTGTTCACAGAACGAATAAATCTGTCGATATGCTTTAGTTTCATTCCAGGATCAGCAAGGGCAATATGCAACCGGCGTGGAATACTGTCTGCTTCAAAAAGCATGAATATGACAGTAAGAAGAATAAGGAATAGGTTTGAAAGTACGCCGCCCATCCCGCTGATGAAATTTGTTGCTACTGACATAGCCGTTGCTGGATCAAGGTGCGAAGCAATTAACTCTCTATTGATGTGAATATTAAATTCAGCCAATTTGGACACAACCCAAGCAAACTCTGTATCAAGCTTACTTCTATATTCTGGCAAATTTTCTCGAAACTCGGTCATAGACTGGCCGACTAAGCCAGCTAAAAGAAAACCAAAAACAACGATAAGCAGTATAACAAAAGTTATAGAGAGCCATTTAGGCACGCCGAATTTCGAGGTCCAACGTATTATTGGGCTACACGCGATCGCTATAAAAATAGAGAGAAAAAACGGTACCATGATCGTACTGGCGGCTTTAATACCAGCCATTACCACTACTAAACATGCTAGAACAATTAGAATTTTTGCTGTTGGCGAGCGTAGTTCCATTGACATTTTGTGCTACATTCCTGACTGAAACGACAACACTTTACAACGACTTATAAACAACTACAAACAAGAGACTTCAATGAACTTTAATCTTGCCACTATTAAAATTAAAAACTTAAGACTACGCACGTACATTGGCATCAATGAAGATGAAATAAAAAACAAGCAGGACGTTGTTGTTAACGTGAAAATTGATTACGACGCTGAAAAAGCGACGAACACCGACGATATGAGTGATGCGCTTAACTATAAAACGATTACAAAGGCAATCATCAAGCTTGTAGAAGACAACCGTTTTTCTCTTCTGGAAAAACTTACCGCCGATGTGCTAAGCATTGCCGCAGAACATTCTTCGGTGCGCTACGCTGAGGTTGAGGTCGATAAGCCACATGCCCTTAGATTTTCTGATTCCGTGTCACTGACACTATCTTGCAATAAGACAGGATAAGGTCATACCTCGAGGAGCTAATTGTGAACATTCTTTTGACCGGTGGAACAGGGCTGATAGGAAGCGAATTTATTCGTCAATATTCTCGAGAACATGAATTCACGGTGATTTCTCGCGACACTTTAAAGGCAAAGAGCAAATTGGGGGATAACGTCAAAATCGTCGAGAACGTTTCTTCGATAGAAAATTTTGAAAGTTTCGACGCAGTAATTAATTTAGCTGGTGAGCCTATCGCCGATAAGCGCTGGACAGACACTCAAAAGAAAATAATTTGCAATAGCCGCTGGGACATCACTTCTGAGCTAGTCTCAAAAATAAATAGTTGTGATGCGCCTCCGCCTGTTTTCTTATCGGGCTCCGCGATTGGTTACTACGGCAATCAAGGAGACAAGCTTGTAACTGAAGAAACTCCTCCTCATAACGAGTTCACCCATGAACTGTGCGCTAAATGGGAGACTATTGCCCAAAGTGTAGATCAAGCTAAGACACGTGTCGTAACGCTTCGAACTGGTGTAGTTCTCACCGAAAAAGGCGGAGCGTTAGGGAAAATGGCACTACCGTTTAAATTGGGGGCCGGAGGTACACTTGGGAGTGGTAGTCAGTATTTGGCCTGGATCCACTTACAAGATATGGTGCGTGCTATCTCCTTCTTGCTCGAGAATAGTACATGTTCTGGTGCATTTAATTTAACGGCACCAGAACCAGTGACGAACAAGGAGTTCTCTAAAGCGCTCGCAAAATCACTCAACCGACCTTGCCTGTTCAATGTCCCGGGCTTTGTGATGAAAGTAGCCATGGGCGAATCGTCGACGATGATACTTGAGGGGCAAAGAGTCATTCCTCAAAAGCTTACTACCGCCGGCTTCAGTTTTGAATTCCCTTCTATCGACGAGGCGCTAAGTGATATATATAGCGCTTAGTTGAATAACTGAAATTCGTTATGCCTTGTGGACAGTCACTTGAATTGCCAAGCAAGTGTGTCCACATTCATTGCACAACATTATCGCGAGGCATGCTGCTTAGTCACAGACCTCAAAAACTTCTATTTACTTTCAAACCAGAGTACTTCTCAAACTCTTAGCGAAAATCACTCTTTCATAATTAGCGAACTTTGCTGTGAAATACACTGTGGACAGACACTCATTTGAATTGAGTGACTGTCCACTACCCTTACACTGCCCTTAATCTAAACGGCACTTAACCGAGTGTCTGTCCGTTTTGTATTAAAGCGCATTTTAAACTAACGCAACAATACCTAAACCATGTTCCGCAGCATCTGACCGGTATTAAGTGTAAGCAGACGCCAGCATCCAAACGCACCTAATATGCCTACAACGATAGCGCCAACGCTTGGCGCTATTGCCCAGTATTCTGGGTGTAAGCTTGCTTCCATTTGGAATACAGAGGTTTGAAGTAAATAAAGGCTCAACTCATTGGCCATTGCTGCCATAAAGCCTGCTACTACACCAATGATAACAAACTCAAAAATAACACTTTTTCTTATCAACGCCCCCTTTGCACCGAGCGTCCGAAGTATGGCTATTTCCTGTCTGCGTTCATCCATACTCGCCTGTACTTGTGCAATCAATACCAGACTGCCCGCTAACAATACCAGCACCAAAATAAATTCAACGGCAACAGACACCTGATCAACGATCTCTCGCAATTGATTAATTCGAGCATCAACGTCGAACATAGTTATTGATGCAAACGGTTTAAGTAGGTTTGTTAACTCTGCCTTTCTCTCGGTAGGAAGGTAGAAACTAGTAATATAAGTTGGGCTAAATGCGGCCATTGCCTCGGGGTGAATAACGAAGAAAAAGTTAGGCTGCATAGTCTGCCAATTCACAGTACGAATACTCGTTACTTTCGTTTCGACAATCTCGCTTCCCACATTAAAAGTGAGCCGATCGCCCATTTTAATGTTCAACCTTTCTGCAACGCCTTCTTCAACGGAAACCGGGAACCATCCTTCGCTGTATTGTTTATCCTCATCGCCATGCCAGTTCCCGTCAATGACCTCGTTTTCTTTTTGAAGCGTGTTGCTCCACGTTAGGTTTGCTTCTCTGCCTAAGCCCCTTCGGCCTTCTCGATTCGGCTCATCTTCTTTAGAAACCTCGGTGTTTACCCCTTCTCCATTTACCGAAACAAATCGGCCTCGAATAACAGGGTAAAACTCTTCAATTTTTACGCCTTCGTCAGCGAAGTGTCTGTCCAACTCGGGTTGAATATCCGGCGTAATGTTAATTAAGAAGTAATTCGGTGTACCTTCGGGCAATTGCGAGCGCCATTGCGAAACCATATCGTTACGCATTACCAGCACCACTAAAAGCAACATAATGGTGACGGAGAAGCTAATAAGCTGCACGCTATTGTCCATTGCACGTCGCTTAATACGTGCCCATGCCAACTGCCACGCCCCCATCCTTCCACTGCCCAACTTGCGTCCCACAGCAATCAAGATGTACGTAGCGCCAAGCAGTCCAAGAACCAGCGCAGCGCCAGAAACGAAAAGAATTGCGCTAATTTTTAAATCTCGGCTATACATCCACATCAGTAAGAATATTGCACCACCGGAAGCCACGAACTGAATGCTTCTGGAACGTAAATTCGCCGATATGTCCTTTCTTAATACGCGAAGCGGGGGAACTGAAAAAAGCTGCAAAAGCGGATATAAGGAAAAAAGCAATGCACACGTAGCGCCTGTAGCAACGGCGATTAAAAGCGGCCGCCAATGCCACACGTCAAGAGATACATCCACCCTGTCCGCTACAATTGAAACCACAACTTGCTGACCGATAAAACCAATTACGAGGCCAATAAATATACCAAGCCCAGTAATGAATAAAATCTGGAACAAATAGACTTTCCGAATGGTGCTGCTTGTTGCTCCCAAGGTCTTCATTATTGCCACAGGGTCAAAGTGACGTTGAGCATAACGCTGAGCAGCAACGGCAATGGAAACGGCCGCTAATACTATTGCTAACAAACTCGCTAACAGAAAATAGCGCTCAGCACTTGCGACAGAACGCCCTATCGCTGACTCGTCATCTTCGACTGTTCGCCACGAGTGTAAATCGTCATTTAATTGGGGCAATAACCAAGTATTGAAGTTTTCTATATCACCCGCATCACCGGCAAAGAAGCCCACATAACGAGCGCGACTCCCTGGCCCAGTAATCGCAGTTTTGTCCAAATCATCTAAGTTAATCAGCGCAATAGGGTCAGTATTAAACACGCTAAAGCCAGCATCGGGAATATCTACCAACACATGGGTGACGGTGAAAGTTCCATCACCAATTTCGATACTATCGCCAATAGAAAGCCCCAAGCTCTGAAAAAGCCGAGACTGTACCCATGCTTCCCCAGACTGAGGTAATTCTGCAGTATTGCGTTTTTCTCCAAAAGGCTGGTCGGTAATATTGACTCTCCCTTTCAGTGGATAAGCGTCATTCACGGCGCGTAAATCAACAAGCGACATCTCCTCGCCTTTAAATACCATTGAGCGTGTTGCCACCTGCTTTGCCGTCTCAAGGCCCTCTTCTTGGGCTCTAGCCAGCCACTCTTCGTTTATAGGATCGTCTGAGCGAAGTTGAGCATCTGCTGCAATGAAAGCCGCAGACCGAGACTTTAGTGCTCCCTGTAAACGCTCGCTAAAAAGTGACAACGACAATACGGCTGCCACAGAAAGCACAATGGCCAGCAATATGATGGTCAGTTCACCACGTCTAGCCTCATGCTTGAAAAGCCGCCAAGCTAAATTAAAAGACGTCGACATCTAAACCGCCTCTTTCTTATTCATTGTGTTCGCGCCAGTTGTTTCAACTAATTCACCAGCATTCATCGTGAGTTGCCTGTCACAATGTTCCGCAAGCTCATTATCATGAGTTACAAGTACGAGAGTTGTGCCTTTTTCTCTATTCATCTCGAACAACAGCGCTTCGATTTTTTCACTATTTTTGGCGTCTAGATTGCCGGTGGGCTCATCGGCGAAAAGTATTTTGGGAGAGGTAATAAATGCTCGCGCTATGGCAACGCGCTGCTGCTCGCCCCCCGACAACTGATTAGGGAAGTGATGTGCGCGATGTTTCAATCCGACTTGCTCTAGAATATCCAAAGCTAGTGCCTTTGGGTTATCAAGCCCTGCAATTTCTGCCGGTAGCATCACGTTTTCCAAAGCTGTTAAGCTTTGAACTAACATAAAGCTTTGGAAAATGAAGCCTACTTTATTTCCTCTTAAAATTGCGCGCTCTTCTTCATTCATGCTGTGAAGTGCTTCACCATCTAAGAAAATTTCCCCTTCTGTAACTTGGTCAAGCCCTGCTAACAAGCCCAAAAGGGTTGACTTACCCGAGCCTGACGCGCCAATAATGGCAACGGACTCACCAGACTTGACTTCAAAAGAAATAGGGCGAAGGATCTGCAGTGAACCTTCACTCGTATCCACTACTTTGGTTACAGCATTAGCTTTTATCATAAGAGGTCATCAATTCGTGTTTGTTAAATTTCGTTATTTGTTCGCTTTTTTACTTATTCTTTTAATACCCTTTCAAGCGCTATCAGATCAAGCCGAGCAGAGCGACACAAGCGAAAATGCGGTTTTACTTGTCTTAGGTGACAGTTTATCTGCGGCTTATGGATTACAGCAACATGAGGGTTGGGTCAGTTTGTTACAAAAGATGTGGCAAGACGACAACATTCCGATTGATATTGTAAATGCTGCGGTAAGCGGAGAGACCACTGACGGTGGTTTGGCGCGATTTCCCCGTTTATTAGAGCAACACAACCCTACCCATGTATTGATTGAACTTGGCGGTAATGACGGCCTTCAGGGCCATAATATCGGTAAGATTAGAGATAATTTAGATTCGCTGGTAAGTGTTGCAAAGGAAAGTAACGCCGTCGTGTTTCTGCAAGAAATGCAAATTCCTTCTAATTACGGCAAACGCTACACGCAGATGTTTACTCAAAACTTCAATAAAGTAGCGGAAGCTCAGGACGTGCAAAAAATCCCTTTTTTCCTTGAAGAAATAGCGCTAAATAAGGACTTAATGCAAAACGATGGTATTCATCCCAATGCTGAGGCACAGCCTTTGATCGCTAATTTTATGGACAGACACTTAAGAAGTTTAATTCTCGATGCTCAATAATTGTGCTAATCTTACTAGGTGATTTTTTTAAATACGAGGTTTGTTTATGGACGTTTCTTCCGTTAATTCGTCTCCTGTTTCCACTGTCTTAGAATCGCCACAGCGACCTACGCAACAGGTTGAGCCCCGTAATGTGCAAGAAAGTCGCGAGACTCAGCCTCAGAGCGCACAGCAGACCTCAAGCACTAACGATGGGCGTGTGGGTTCTAGAGTTGATGTGTTTGTATAACTTGTTCTTTAAATTAAGTTGTTAGGGACAGACACTCGTTTGTATTTTTGCTTAGTCCTCTAGCTAGTAAAGGCGTTTTTGCAACAAGGGAGTTCGAAAGGACAGACACCCGGTGAATAAGGGTGTCTGTCCTTTTTCTTTTGAGTCAAATGACTTAACGATTGACGTCTATCCGTTATGAAGTTCGAGTGTCTGTCCACGATTGCCAGTTCTGAGATTTGATCGAAGAGCACTCATGAAAAATAACCTTCCCTAAAACTGTCCCAAAGACCACTTAAAATTGACGCCGTAAATCTCATAATGCTAATAAATAACTATGGGATACGGATATGCCTTTACCTCGTTACAAACAGATAAACACCGATGTCACGCCTTATTACCACTGTATTTCTCGCTGCGTGAGACAATCTTACCTTTGTGGTCGCGATGCTCGCACTGGTATTAACTACGAGCATAGAAGGAAGTGGATTCAAGATAGGCTCCATAAGCTATCGCAGGCTTTTGCCATCGACTTGTGCGCATACGCTGTTATGCACAATCACATTCATGTGGTATTGCATATAGCAAAAGGCAGAGCTGAAGGCTGGACGATGGATGAGGTCTTGCTTCGGTGGAGGATGTTCTATAAATGCCCGCCCGTAGTGCAGCGATATTTAGAAAACTTTGATTCTGTAACGTTAGATGAGCTAGCAGAATTAAAATCACTATCTATTCTATATCGAGAGCGACTTCAAAGCATTAGTTGGTTTATGCGTATGCTCAATGAATACATCGCTCGAAGAGCAAATAAAGAAGATGAATGTAAAGGCTATTTCTGGGAAAGAAGGTTC
Source organism: Alteromonas sp. CH_MED4-4 (assembly GCF_037029575.1). NCBI lineage: Bacteria > Pseudomonadati > Pseudomonadota > Gammaproteobacteria > Alteromonadales > Alteromonadaceae > Alteromonas > Alteromonas sp. CH_MED4-4. Next base: position 62,212 of record NZ_JAYMEU010000018.1, read on the forward strand.
AAGTCACAAGCTATACTCGATGAGAAAGCACTGGCCAGTGTAATGGCTTACGTCGATTTAAATCCCATTCGAGCAAAAATAGCAACGACACTAGGCAACTCTCACCATACTAGTATCCAATATCGCTTGAATGCCAAACGCTCGAATAAAACGCCTAGGTTTTTGATGCCTTTTAGCGATAGTCACTACAAGAACACCGTGCCGTTGCCCTTCGCATTTACCGACTATTTACAACTTATTACTGATACGATGAATGCGGAGAATAATAACGATACCTGCAAAGTCCCAAAGCTTCCTAACCGCTTGCTAAGTAAGCTTGGAATGACAAAAGAGAACTGGCAGCTAGTAACCAGTAATTTTGAAACACTTTTTACTGGGCCAGTCGGTTGCCCAGAGATGATGGAGAATTTCGCCATATGCTGCCAAAGAACATGTCGTCCAAACGTTGCAAATGCTCAAAGGTATTTGTCTTGAACCTCAATCGCCATTGAAAAGATGCTTGGTTAAATATCGGCTTGGCGTGCAAGCACATCAACAATGTCCTGAGATTTTGTAAGACGCCTTATGTCGTTGAACAGAACTTCCGCTTCAGGGTATTGTCTTTTCAGGTAGCCGCACCATTGCTTAATTCGATTGGGGTAATATTTGCCCTTGTCACCAAAAATTTCATAGCCAGAGTACTGAATAAGCAACGCAGCCAGTTCAGACCATGGCATAGGTGCTACGCCCTCTTTAATACTCAGCGCCAGATTAGGCATTGCCAATGCACCTCGTCCTATCATCAGGTTGGTACACTCTGATTGGCTCTGACAACGCTTAGCGTCTTCAGCGTTCCAAATTTCACCATTTGCAACAAGTGGAATGTCGGTGTGTTGCTTTATCTTCGCTATCCAGTCCCAATAAGCCGGTGGTTTATATCCCTCCGTTTTGGTCCGCGCATGAACAACGAGCTCAGATGCGCCCGCTTCAGTGATAGCTATAGCATTCTCGATAGCTAAAGACTTGTCTTCAAAACCTAGTCTGATTTTGGCTGAAACTGGAATTTCTGCTGGAACAGCGTCCCTTACAGCTTTCACAATGTCGTAAAGGGTTTGGGTCTCTTTCAACAACACCGCCCCGCCCTTACTCTTATTAACTGTTTTAGCAGGGCAACCAAAATTTAGGTCAACACCAGGAGAACCCAGCTCTATCGCTGTTTGTGCATTCTCTGCAAGCCACTGTGGATGTTGTCCTAATAATTGAACTCGGACAGGCACACCTGCCGGAGTTTTGCCACCATTATGAAGCTCAGGACAAAGTCTATAAAACGTTTTCTTTGGTAATTTTTGATCGACAACTCTTACAAATTCAGTAACGCACTGATCGAAACCACCTACGCGAGTGAGCATATCTCTCATTAAGTGATCAACAACGCCCTCCATAGGGGCAAGCATTACTTTCATTGCAAAAATCTCAGTTTAATAGAACATAAAATCGGCGCGGGAGTTTAGCAAAAAGCACTTATATCAGCCAGGCTTTGATGCTTAGTTTTTCAACTTCTGTGACTGTCTATTTAAGGTGCATTTAAGGTGGATTTGAATTGCAGCTATTTAAATTTAGTAAGTGTCTGTCCGCTAGACACTTTAATTCATGTGGGAGTGATGCTGGCTTCTAATTTTATACGAATAGAAAAGCTTGTGTGTCTGTCCATACGTAGAAAGTTCCTGATAGAAATCCGCATTTAGCCTATTTACGAAGCCTTGACTAGGTAGCGGCTTCATTTTCTAAATTTTCAAGGCGAGTAAATACGGCCTTCTTTTGATTATCGGTGTATGTCCGCCAATTAATGATTTCTTCAATCGTACGTTTACACCCAATGCAAATGTCTTCTTCGGTTAATTTGCACAAGGCTACACATGGGGAAATTAAGTTCATAAAGCTTCTGTTTTATCCAGACCGTCTTTTTTACTCTGTACTCGCGAAGCTGCTATAGCTGCCATTGTAGTTTCTGATAGCTCTTTATTGGACCACAAACAAACATGACAACCAAAGCGCGATTCAAGATATGAGGAAAACTCAGTGTCTGTCCCACAGTCATACCTCACTAAATTTTGCTTTTTACCGTCGTAAATAACCGCAGAATAAGTAAACACAAAGAGCCTCCTAGAAAAGAGGCCCAAATATACATCTAGACGTCTAAACGTTCAAGCGTCTAAATTTAAATAGTCGAGTGCAGCGCAAATTGCGGCCACCTGAGCATCATTGCAATTCTCGGGTGTCGCATTATCGCTATCGGGATAGACTTCTGTGGTTGTGACGTACTTAGCATCTGTCATACCTCCACAAAGATACAACGACTTCTTGTCATAGCAAATTACACCTTCACTCACCACATCCGCACCTATAATCTTTCCGTTTTCATCGGCAGGTGCGATATGCGTTACTTTTTTCACAGCCTCAATAACTGCTTTTTGAAACTCTATTTGGGGGCTTGGAGTATTAGCAACCGTATAGAAACCATCTGGAATGTTCCAGTTATCATGTGTCACCCCATCCCGCGCAGCCAGTGCTGGTCTAAACTCACTATTGTCCGTGTCTGTCGTTTCATGCAAATCAATATGAAGCGTGAGAGATAACGCTAAGTCAGATACTAATTGCATAAGCTGAGCAGACTCTGGTGCAGGAGAATCACTGTAAAACGAGCGGTTCGGATCTAATGCCATTGGGTTCCATCGATTTATCGACTCGTATCCCCAGGGACTTACACATGGCACCACAACTATATTTACTTGCTCCGCGTACTGAGCCAACTTTGTTTCAATAAATTGAAGCGCTCCTTGCACACCACTGGTTTCGTAGCCGTGAACACCGCCTGTAACGAGTGCAGACGGCTTTTCAGCGTCAAAATTCTTGGGAATTACAGCATATAGTGGGTAACGCGCTGTATCGTAAGGAAGTGCGCCATACTGCTTTAACTCAAAGCCTTCAGGGATAATGTTGAAGAGTTTATTAAGTACTTCTTCCTGATAACTTCTTTTCACAGTCTGCTGTGCTTTCCATTGGGCTTTTTCTTCTTCGCGCCACGGCTCACCTGGAGTTCCAATTGGATAATTCTGCATATAACACCTCTTTTGTATTTTTTAGATCATAACAGTTCAACAAGCTCACGTATCTATCACACAAAAGTTTCTTAAAGGGTTGTGACATGAGTTCTTTACGCATTGAACCTCTGAAAAGTACTTGCGCGAAGGTGTTGACGCCTCTTTTGTAAGAATTGCAAATTCCGATGAAAATGATCGGTGTATGTCTAGGTAGATGGTTTAAAGAGGGAAAGAAGAGTGTATGTCCACTGAAGCTTTCGTAAGATGGCTTTGCATCTATTTGCTTGCAGATTTAATTGCAGTGTCTGTCCATAAAGTTTTCTGTCCACAAAGTTTTAAGCCAGAAACAAAAAAACCAGCCGAATGGCTGGTTTTTTCGATATGGCGTCCCCTAGGGGATTCGAACCCCTGTTACCGCCGTGAAAGGGCGGTGTCCTAGGCCTCTAGACGAAGGGGACTGAAAATTTTCTTTCGAAAGCACTGCTTTCGAGATTTCAGTTAGGAAAAGTGAGTCAGCGAACTGAGCGACCTTACCTTACCGAAACTTTCAGTCAGAAGTTGATTAATCAACTCCAGCCTATTTCACAGTTTTAATCGACTGTGACGCGATAAAATGGCGTCCCCTAGGGGATTCGAACCCCTGTTACCGCCGTGAAAGGGCGGTGTCCTAGGCCTCTAGACGAAGGGGACTGAATTCTTTCTTCGAAACTAATTTTTCGAATTTTCAGTCCGAAGCTGCGTTAACAACTTCAGCCTATATCAAACCACATCTCAATGTGACTTGGTGGAGCCAGGCGGGATCGAACCGCCGACCTCCTGCATGCCATGCAGGCGCTCTCCCAGCTGAGCTATGGCCCCATCATGGTACCAGTCATTTTGTGTGACTGTTCCGTGACAGCGGGGCGCATTCTAGGCATCCCCCCCTGTCATGTCAACGCTTTTTTTATGAATTTTCTCTGTTTGCTATAAAAGTAAGCGCTTTGTCGATTCTCTCGCCAATTTTCTCTTTTGAGATAAGATTCAACGTGATATCTAATGACGGTGAATTACCGCCACCTGTCACAGCTACACGCAGCGGCATACCTACTTTCCCCATGCCTACTTCCAATTCTTCGGCTGTACTGTTTATAGCAGCCTGAATATTTTCCGGGTTCCACTCTTCAATTGCCATTAATTTATCTTTAGCAAGCTCTAATGGGCCGCGAGCGACTGGACGAAGGTGTTTTTTCGCTGCGTTCGCATCAAAATCTTCATAGTCTTGATAAAAGTACGTAGAAATCTCAGCTAATTCTTTAAGCGTTTTTACTCTATCGGCCTGAATAGCGATAATAGATTCGAGCGCTGGGCCTGTCGTTAAATCAACATTCAACTCTTCAAAGTGCCATTTAGCATGTGAAGCTACTTCACTGGCTGGTAATGTCTTAATGTAGTGTTGATTCAACCAAATTAGCTTTTCTGTGTTAAATGCCGATGCAGATTGCCCAATGGCATCTAAGCTGAATTTCTCAATCATTTCATCAACTGAGAAAATTTCTTGGTCGCCGTGAGACCACCCCAACCTAACAAGGTAATTAAGCACAGCTTGCGGTAGGAAACCATCATCGCGATATTGCATCACGCTTACAGCGCCATGACGCTTAGATAACTTCTTGCCGTCATCACCCAAAATCATAGAAACGTGAGCATATTCTGGAACAGGTGCACCAAGCGCTTCAAGAATATTGATTTGACGTGGCGTGTTATTAATATGGTCTTCACCACGAACTACGTGAGTAATACCCATATCCCAATCATCAACAACTACACAGAAGTTATATGTAGGGGTACCGTCAGAGCGCTGAATAATAAGATCGTCTAGCTCAGTATTGCTAATCTCGATTTTTCCACGCACGTGATCATTAATTACCACTTTGCCTTCTAGAGGGTTTTTGAAGCGGATAACAAAAGGCTGACCTTCTGGGTGATCCGTTCTGTCTCTCCACGTACCAGGGTAGCGAGGCTTCTCACCACGTTCTTTTTGCGCTTCACGAATCGCATCTAACTCTTCAGAGCTCATAAAGCATTTATACGCTTTACCTTCATCCAAAAGCTGCTGAATAAGTTCTTTATATCTATCGAACCGCTCAGTCTGATAGATTGGCCCCGTATCCCACGTTAAACCTAACCATTGCATTCCGTCTAGAATGGCCTGCTTTGCTTCTTCAGTTGAACGCTCGATATCTGTATCTTCAATACGAAGAACAAACTCGCCGCCTTTGCTTTTAGCAAGAAGCCAAGAATAAAGCGCAGTTCGTGCGCCGCCAACGTGAAGATAGCCTGTTGGGCTGGGTGCAAATCGTGTAACAACCGACATGGTCACTCTCTATTGTTAATGTATTTCTAAAGTTGGGCGCATTCTACCAGTGTAAGCGCGACTTCAAAAGTAAGATAAGAATAGAAGGAAAAAGAAATCTCTTGAAGTAGTTTAGATGGTACGAAGAAAGTGAGCTATAAAGTGGACAGACACTTATTGTTGAAGCCCACTTTTTCAAAATTCATTTCTTACTGAAGTGGACACACACTCAAAAAAGTCCAATGATCAGAGAGTGACAGAACCGATAATAGCTTCAAAAAAGTAAGTGGGTGTCCGAAAAGACCAGGTACTTTAAATAAAAAGATTCTGCACGCACTTTATCAGGTTTACGTGAGTGCCTGTCCTTTCTCCTTCTCTCCTTTTTTTTCGTTTCGTGTTTTATAAGTGACTGTTCACTTGGTAATTCAATTGATATTTCAAGAATAAAGTAAGCACCACTTTTATTTGGTTAGGTTTACTAGCGTTTAGCTACGAAAAAAAAAGTGGGTGTCCACTTTGCCCTTGTTTGCCACTTCTTCTTTTAAAAAATGAGTGTGTGTCCATTGTGCGAAGCCCCATTGTTCGAGGCCAATTTAATTATATGTTTGTGGTAAATAAGTGACTGTCCACTTCAATTCCAGCCAACCTCTATTTCAACTCTTAGTAAGAAGCGAGTGTCTGTCCACCCAAGCTCCAGCTTTTTCGTGTAAACCCACGCTGCAGTTTTTGTCTATCAATAAATTCAAAACGCGATTAAAAACGCTGTTCTTTTCATCAATTTAGTTAAGATGCAGCCAGAGTGTCTAAAATTCGGGCACACAGTCATTTTTCTTTAATTTTATTGTTGACACTAACGGAACCGACTCTATAATACCGCCCCACTTGCTTAGGCAAGCTTTAAAGAAATATGGACGCTTAGCTCAGTTGGGAGAGCATCGCCCTTACAAGGCGAGGGTCACTGGTTCAAGCCCAGTAGCGTCCACCACTTCTTCACCGTGGTTAAATAGTGAAATCAAAAATATGGACGCTTAGCTCAGTTGGGAGAGCATCGCCCTTACAAGGCGAGGGTCACTGGTTCAAGCCCAGTAGCGTCCA
>NZ_JAYMEU010000018.1:68814-98218 GCF_037029575.1 Alteromonas sp. CH_MED4-4
TCCACCACTTCCTCACCGTGGTTAAACAGTGAAATCAAAAATACGGACGCTTAGCTCAGTTGGGAGAGCATCGCCCTTACAAGGCGAGGGTCACTGGTTCAAGCCCAGTAGCGTCCACCATCCCTCTCAATATATCAATCTTTAGAAACACAACAATCTAACTATGTCTTAGTCGTTGTCACGTTAAAGCATTTTGGCTACTCCTACACCAAATCCAGCAATCATTATCAATAACCAGTACTGAAATTCAGCTACGAGCAGCTTCCATTATGCGATAGTCTCCATAAAGAACTATACTTAAGGTGTACTTACCGTGATATGGTAAGAAAAATAAGGGTTCTCATGTTTCAGAGGCTACTAATTGATGAAACTACACTTAGCTAGAAATACTAAGTTGTTAATTGCTGAAGACCAGGTGCTGGCGAAAAGCCATATGCACTATGCACTTGAGCAGTTAGGTTTCAAGAACATGAACTATGTTGATAGGCCCTCTCATGCCCTTTCGGCACTACAAGAACATGATTATGACGCCATTATCTGCTCTTATAATTTGCGCTCTGAACAAGGCGGTTATTTTTTACTTGAGCAACTAAACGAAACTCAATCACTACCCCTCACCAGCGCATTCATCTTCACCAGTGCAGATACCTCAGCAGAAGTCGTACACGCCATCATAGAGTTACAGCCGGATGAGTTTATCGCTAAGCCCTTTTCGGTTAACGAGTTAGACAGGCGACTTTCCAGGGTTTTATCAAGGAAAAAAGCGCTAAAGAATATCTATTCATTCATGGATAAAAAGGACTACGAAAAAGCCCTGGCCGAGGTTGAGTTCTTTCTATTGCAGCCTGAGCAAGCCGAACACTTTCCGCTAGCGATGAAGATTAAAGGCGATTTGTTGATTATCACAGAAAGGTTTCAAGAAGCCGTAGCCTTCTTTGAATCGATAATTAACGTTCAAGATTTTAGCTGGGCAAAAATGGGGATCGCGAAGAGTCTGTTGGCGCTCAATGAATTGGACGATGCCGAAAGAGAAGTTATCCAGTTAGCAATGCGACCTGACTCTGCGCTTGAGGCCTATGATTTACTCGCCAAACTGCAAATTAAGCAGTTAGCTTTTGACGAAGCGCTGGAGTGTACATCGCTGGCGTGCAATATCTCACCTCAAAACATTGCTAGACATAAGTTAGCGATAAATTTAGCGCGGATCACCCATGATTACGAAAGTCAGTTTAACAGCGCTAAAAAGGTGGTCCGCTACGCGAAAGACTCTATCCATGACAAGCCAGATATTTATTTAACTGCCGCAAGAGCGGGTGTTGATTTTGCTATGACATCTGAGCCCGAACACGTAAACAGCATAGTTAAACAAACTAATGAGTATTTGCGACAGTTGAAAAAGGCTCACCCGAAAGCAGCCTTAAACGATGAGCTGACGGTGATTGACGCGCGTCTTCATTATTTGAAAGACGACACAGTGAAAGCACAAATGCTGTTGTCAGATTTTCACACTGATCATGCCCAACACCACTCCACAGAAGCCTTGCTTGATAGAGCCAAAGCCCTTCATGAAGTAGGAATGAAGAAAGAGTCCCTTGCGATTTTAGACGCCATTTCCTCAAGGCAGGATGAGGAGAACGATGAATTAAACCTCATGGCCACCTATTTAAAACAAGAGAAAGAAGAAAAAGAAGCGATTACGCTAAGCCCTAAAATACTTAACAACACCGCCGTTGCGCAGTATAAACGAGGTAATTTAGAACAGTCTTACACAACATTTGCTCAAGCGTTCCGCGTCATGCCTAAAAATCCCTCTATTGCGCTTAACTACCTTCAAGCAATAGTAAGGGCCCGAAAAGCTAACGCGCCTATGCTTCCCGACACCCTTTCGGCCATCAAAAAATGTAGAGAAACACTCGAGTCGGCAGCTTTGTCAGAAGATCAGTATTCTCGCTACGAGAACGTAAAAAGCATTCTAAAGAGCGAATGATAACGTCAGTCATTCCCCTCGCCCTTCTTATACCAATACGATTACTTAATTAGAGTAGACGACTACTGTCTCGTGATAGAGTTTGTCTTTATACTCAAGCTCGTGACTAAACGTCATCCCTAGCTTTTTCATAATATTGATAGACGCACTATTTTGCGGGTTAGCAATAGCAGAGAACTTTTCAACACCTATATCATACAGCGCTTCTTTAACAGACTCCGCAGCCTCTGTTGCGTAGCCCTTGCCCCACGTATGGCGCTTAAAACGCCATCCTAGTTCCATATTGTCACTTTCGGGGTGTTGAGTAAAAAAGCCAAAGGGTCGAACTAAAATCCAACCAATGCTTTCCTTTTCGACTAGCGTTTCCACGCGCCACAGTCCCCACCCTAGAGCTGGATTGGAATAGGCTTGGAAACGAGGAACAAAGATTTCCCGAATATCTTCCTTAGAAGACTTCTTGCCACCGTTGATATATTTCATGACAAGCTCATCTTGGTCGAGCTCCCATAAAAAGTCTGCGTCTTGTTCGGTGATATAATGGTAGGAAAGACGCGCACTGTCCTTGATATGCATATACTTCCTTTATCGTTATTATTTTTAATATACTTACACCGCTGAATATAGCTCATTTTTACAACAAACCAAACTTATTCGATGTATTTATTTTGCCCTACATTTTCCTTTAACGTAGAGCCAATTAACTAGCCTCCCAGCATGGCAAGGTGCTTGGTTGCCCCTGTTTTACCTTCATGCAAATAGTGTGTTTCGTGTTTTTGACCCAGCACATCTTGTAAAAAAGCGACCACTTCATCCACATTTCCAGTGGCAAGAAGATGTCTCATGTCTATCCCATTTTCACTAAACAAGCATAGGTGAAGCTTTCCTGGGGCAGAAACACGTAGTCGATTACAAGTTTTACAAAAATCTTTGCTGTAAGGCATGATTAAGCCAATTTTACCGGCATAGTCAGGGTGGTAAAACTCTTGCGCTGGCCCCGCATCTTTTCTACGCAACAAAGGCTGCCAGCCCATGTCTAACAACGTACTTTTTAGCGGCGTACCACTTTGATGTTGCTTATTGAAAAACTGATTTAAGTTGCCTGTCTCCATTAGCTCTATAAACCGGAGCGTTACTGGCATATCTTTTAGCCAAGCAAGAAACCTATGAAGACGGCTATCTGAAAAATCGTTGAGTAAGACAGAGTTCACTTTCACGTCTAAGCCGGCATCAATCGCTGCGTCTAACCCTCGAAGTACAGCTTTAAGCTTGTCTTGTCCTGTTATAGCGGCAAACTGACGGGGATCTAAACTGTCAATACTTACATTTACTTGGTGTAACCCTGCTTCTTTCCACTGATGCGCAAACTTTTCCATTCGCGCTCCATGTGTTGTCATCGCTACACGTTCGATACCAGGCGTATTACTTGTTAGCTGTAAAATATCAAGAAAGTCTCTTCGCAGCGTTGGTTCGCCGCCTGTTAGGCGCACTTTCGACGTACCTAGCTTGGCGAACGCTTTGAGCAAGGTATCAATTTCGTTTAGCGTCATAAACTGATCGCTCGTCGGGCCTTCATATCCGTCTGGCAAACAGTACTGACAACGAAAGTTGCACGCTTCGGTCACTGACAAACGTAAATAATGAAACTGTCTACCGAAACTATCTTCTAACAAACTAACTCCTTAATCCTGTGCTGCTTAGTCATTCAATTCACGGCTTTCTCAATCTAACAAAAGCCAGTAAAACATTGAGTGAATAACAAGGTAACTAAATTAAACTACCTCTAGTGTACGCGCGGAGAAACCAAAATTAAACACATTCATCGCTATAAATAAGACCATTTTAATCTCTAGCCTATTTCAAAACGTACTTCAAAAAGCGAAAATCGCCCTACACGAGCAGGTTAGCTCAATATCTATTACAACGTTTACGAAAAGCGATTTTTTAAATCAGCGCGTTCATAACACTGTAAACACAATAATAAAGCACACTATAAAATGAGAAAAAACCGTTTTCCTACCAATGTCGACGAACCTGTTAAATGGCACGTTCTCTCACAGCTTTGGCCTTATCTCCTAGAGTTCAAGCACCGTGTATTTCTTGCTCTACTCTGCCTAGTAGCAGCAAAGCTTGCCAGCATCGGCCTACCCTATGTATTGAAATACACCGTCGATAGCTTAAATGGCGACCTAACCACGCTTGCATTAGCGGTACCTATCAGCCTTATCGTTGCCTACGGAACACTGCGTTTACTGAATGTTTTGCTCGGCGAAGTACGCGACACGCTATTTGGTCGGGTTACAGAGCGTGCCATGCGCCGCCTTGGCCTAAAAGTCTTTAAACATTTGCACAACTTAGACTTGGGCTTTCATTTAAATCGACGCACAGGCGGATTGTCACGAGATATAGAGCGCGGTACCAACGGCGTAAGCTTCCTCATGCGTTTTATGGTGTTTAATATTGTTCCTACCCTGTTAGAGATCACTCTTGTTGTAGGCTTACTCTTGTTTCAGTTTGGCGTATCTTTCGCGTTAATTATTGTAGTTAGCGTGGTGGCTTACATTGGCTTTTCGATGAAAGCCACGGATTGGCGCACTCGCTTTGTTACTCAGATGAATGAAGCTGACTCGACCACCAATTCCCGGGCGGTAGACAGCCTGCTAAATTTTGAAACCGTTAAATACTTTAACAACGAATCCTTTGAAGCCAATCGCTACGACACGGATTTAGCTGCATGGGAAAAGGCACGAAGAAAAAACCGCTTGTCGCTATTTGCATTGAATGGCGGCCAAGCTGCCATTATCGCTATCGCCATGACATCTATGATGGCAAACGCTGCCTTTGGCGTCATGAATGGCGAGATGACCATAGGTGACTTTGTATTGATAAACGCCTTCACCATGCAAATTTTTATGCCCTTAAACTTCTTGGGGTTTGTGTACCGTGAAATTCGAGGGAGCCTTGCGAATATCGATAAACTGTTTGACCTTCTCGCCCAAACTCCGGCCATAAAAGATGCCCACGACGCTACGGAATTAACCTGTGCGAACCCCGCACTGCGATTTAACAATGTCCATTTTGCATATACTGAGAAACGACAAATACTTAACGGCTTAAGCTTTGATGTACCGCCAGGCTCAAAAGTAGCGGTAGTGGGTGAAAGCGGCGCGGGAAAATCAACGCTGATGAAACTACTCTTTCGGTTTTATGAGCCTCAACAGGGCGACATCACGATAAATGGAAAAGACATCACATCGGTTACGCAACAAAGTCTGCGTTCACATATCGGCATTGTCCCTCAGGATACGGTGCTGTTTAACACTACCTTGCTGGAGAACATTCGCTACGGTAACCCTGACGCCAGCGATGAAGACATTAAACAAGTTATCAAACTCGCGCATCTTGAAGCATTTGTAGAAAGCCTACCTGAAAAGCTAGACACAACGGTAGGTGAGCGAGGCCTAAAACTTTCTGGTGGCGAAAAGCAGCGCGTTTCTATCGCAAGGGCCTTACTTAAAGGCGCGCCAATCATGATTTTTGATGAAGCCACCAGCTCGTTAGACAGCACGTCAGAACGCGCGATATTAGCGGCCCTTCGCGACGCTGCTAAAGGACACACCAGCTTAGTCATCGCCCATAGACTGTCCACAATTGTTGATGCCGACAAGATCCTTGTACTTAAAAACGGTACCATTGTAGAGGAAGGGACACACACTTATTTGCTTGAGCAAGGTGGTGAATACGCAGCACTATGGCAAGCACAACAACGTGAAGATGAAGACCTCAACGAAAATCCCAAGACAAAAGGTAGTCAGTGAATGGACCCAACGCTTATCAAAGCCGCTATTAACCAAGTGATGCCCTTTGGCAAATACGCTGGAAGACGCCTATTTCATTTACCTGAACCCTATTTGGTCTGGTTTCACAAGCAAGGCTTTCCAGAAAACAAGCTTGGTGAACAGCTCGCTTTAATGTATGAAATTAAGCTAAACGGCTTAGAGTCTGTTGTAGAACCGCTATTAAATGACGACTAGCAATCACAAGGGGACTCAGCGTCCCCTAATGGCAAAATGAGTAAACTCTAACCACACGAAGATTTATGTTAGCAAGACCCAGAAAGCAACGTCGAAGTGACGTAAACGAACGTATCAAAAAAATACACAATGCCATTGCCGACAAACTGATGTTGCAACCAGAACTATTTGAAGAAGTCGAAAAAACATTAGAAACCCGTTATCACAACAAAATGATGCGCTATGGAAGCTACCTTCTTTGGAAAGGAATAATTGAGGCTCGCCATCAACCAGACGTATTTAAGGCGCTTCTTTTGGCTGACGACGAGCGCACAGCCAACCTAAGAAGAGAAACCATCTTCGTCGGTATTTTAAGTGAAGATGAACGAGCCGCTGTTTTTGCAGGTTAACCAATTGCTAGTTTAGCTTCTGGGTATTTAATGCGGCTTATTCGAGGGCTGGCAATAAAATAAGCCAATGTTAAAGGCCCTAATCTACCCGCGTACATCAGTAAGATAATGATCAACTCACCACTGTTTGACAGCTCGCCAGTTAACCCTCTGGAAAGACCCACGGTTCCAAGAGCAGAAACCGCTTCGAAAACGATATCCAAAAAGTCAGCTTTTTCTGACATTAATAAAAGAAAAATAGCTATCCACGTAATACCTATGGAAATCATCGTAAGCGCTAGCGCTTTGCTGATAGTGTCATTTGAAATTGTTCTGCCAAAGAGTCGTGGTGCAGCTCCCCGCTGAATATAGTTGTATGCGGCAATGATCAAAACGATGAAAGTCATCAGTTTTATACCGCTTGCGGTACTCATTGAGCCCCCGCCGATAAACATTAACAACAACATTAATGCTGTCGTTGGATCTTCTAACGATGCTATATCCAGCGTATTAAAGCCGGCTGTTCTTGGAGTAACGGCTTGAAACCAAGATGCCCATAATGCGCTTTGAGTATCGAGGTTCGCCAAGGTTGCAGGATTATCACTTTCAATAACAAAGATAAGCAAAAAGGCGGTTACATTGACAATTAGCGTACCCAATATCATTGTCTTGGCATACACAGAGATACGTTGCCATCTGCGCTTTTTATGAAGCTCTATCCAAACGGAAAACCCGAGACCACCAATAATAAATAATGCAGAAATAGTGATGTTGATAATCGGGTCTCCCACATAGGCGGAAAGACTATCCCCACTAAGTGCAAATCCTGCGTTGTTGAACGCAGAGATGGTGTAAAAAAACGCGTGAAATAACGCTTCACTTACTCCTTTTTCCTGCATCCAGTAGGCCGACAGAATACAAAAACCCACTAACTCAACGAAGAAGGCAAAAATCAGTACCGACTTTGCTGTAGATACAAGTGTTGATAAATCTGTTTGATTAAACGCCTCCTTCACTGCCGATTGCTGCAAGAAACTTATTTTACTTCCTAAGGCAATGAGCGTGACGATGGCAAACGTCATCAACCCTAAGCCCCCCAGCTGAATTAAAACCGCAATCACCGCTTGTCCAGCAGTTGTAAAAACAGATCCGGTATCGACAACCACAAGACCCGTTACTGTCACCGCCGATGTGGAAGTAAATAGGCTTTGGATCCACGAGATGGGCTCATGAGTCATCATTGGTAATTTTAGGATAACGGTGCCTAAGAAAATCACCGCCACAAAGCTTAGAGAGAGAATAAGAGGCGGCCCTACCTGAATTTTATTGATACCTCTAGGCGAGCGCTCTATAGGTCTATAGCCAGGATCCCATCTGTTCATTGTGCTAGCCTAGGCGCTATTTTAACAAGGTTCTCTCTATGGCCGCAGAGAATAACGGTATCTTTCGAAGTAACTTCAAAGTCTAACGATGGATTATGATGTAGCTGGTGACCTCGCTTAACTAACAAACAAGAGACCTGCCCCTTTCCGACGGACAGCACGTCTTTTAAGCGCTGTGAAGAAAAGTGATCGGACAAAATAACATCAACGATATAAACGCCGTGTCCTATACCCAAGTAGTCATTCACCATTGGGTAGTTAAGCGCTTGCGCCACCCTTGCTCCCATCTCTTCTTCAGGATGAATAATTTTCGACACACCCAGCTTGGATAAAATAGCGTGGTGAGCAGAGCTATTAGCTTTCACCCAAATATTGGCTACGCCCAAGTTTTTTAGTGCTAACGTACACAGTAAGCTAGCTTGCATATCTTCGCCAATAGCGACAAGCACGGCTTCGCTCTGACACAAGTTTAATTCCTTGAGCGCACGCTCATCACTGGCATCACACACAACGCACTGCGTAAACTCACCTGCATACTGTTCAACCAGCTTTTCACTTTGGTCAATTCCTGTAACAGTGTGCCCCATATGAATTAACTCTAAACTGGCCGTTAAGCCAAACTTGCCAAGCCCAATTACACTAAAATGCGACATTAATTAGCCTCCGGTTTATCAACCGCTATTCGGTAGCCTTGTTTAGGCATTGTCTCTATTAAATCTTTCTCGAACGGATCTATCTTCTTTCTTAGCTGTCTTACAAGAACGCGGATGTAGTGGGTATCTTCACTGTGATGTAGCCCCCATATTCTTCTTAACAATTCTTGCTGACTAATAAACGCCCCAGGCTGTTTTGTAAGCTCGTCAAGAAGCTGAACTTCTTTTGGGGCGAGCGCGATAACTTCGCCTTCAACGAGCAGCCGTCGCTCGGTAATATCCAACGCTATCTTGCCAATCTGTCGTGTGGGCGATGTGGGCTCAACCACAGGATTGAAGTCTCTTAGCAGTACTTTCACACGGGTGACAAGCTCTCTGATCCCAAAAGGCTTGCTGACATAGTCATTGGCACCCCGGGACAACAGGTCGACTTTGTCTAACTCCTGATCTCTTGCAGACAACACGAGCACTGGCAGGCGACTAGATTCTCTTATGCGTTTAAGTACTTCACTCCCCTCACCATCAGGTAACCCTAAATCGAGTATGACAAGGTCAGGACGGTGCTGATTAAACAATGACAAAGCTTCTCGAACCGAAGCAGCTTCAACACAAAGGTAGCCTTCTGCACCTAGCGCAATGCTCAGCATCTGACGAATATTCGCATCATCTTCAACAAGTAGAATGGTGTGGCTCATTGCGCTAATCCCTTTTTGGAATTGTGATACTGACGAGAAGGCCTGGTGTGGTATTCGACAGCTTGATAGCACCACCATGGGCGTGAACTATGCCTGCTGCTACGCTTAGCCCTAAGCCAATGCCGCCTTTTCCGCTATCGCTGCGACGACTGGTTTGAAAAAGCTGTATTGGCGCTTGTAGCTGTTCATCGCTGATCCCTTCGCCTTTATCGGCTATTTGAAACTTAAACTCTCCATCAGAGCGGCTAACCATCAGCAATACACTGTCATCGCTGAATTTAAGGGCATTATCAATTACGTTAAATAAAGCTTGTTCAAACAGTGATTCAGACACAGTTATACCGCGACTGTCACTGTTGTTGATCACTTTTAGTCGACCACTGTTAATACGACTTTCAAGGTTAGCTAAAAAGGCAGTCAGGTTTACATGGGTTAAATTTAGCGCTAACGCGTTATGCTCAATTCGTGTGGCTTGAAGCAGGTTCTCAACGTAAACATAAAGGCGTTTACCTTCATCGTGAACCCCTTTTAACAGTGCCTGTCTCTCAATGTCATCAAGCTTGTCTTGATATGTCATATAGGTTTCAACAGAACCGATAATGGTAGAGAGCGGCGTACGCAAATCGTGGGACACAGATCGCAGGACACTAGATTGTGTTTTAACAACCTGTAGTGCATGTTGTTGAGAATTGACGTAGACAGCAAGCTCGCTAATGAGGATGGCTACAATGATGAAAACGACAAAATTTATGCTGTCTTCAACTTCTGCAATTTGAAATGAGTGCAAAGGCTCGGTGAAAAAATAATTAAAGCTCAGTGCTCCGGCTACCCCTGCAAGCAAGCCGTAAAACCTTGAGGTCGTTAACGCCACAATGGCACACGCAAGCTGTAGTATGAGCAGAATACCGCCAAGCGGCAGTAACCAGTTACTAAGTGCTAAACACCCTAAAATAGCCACAGCCATAATAAAGAGTGTATAGAAACCGTGTTTAAATTGGGTCATAGGTCAATCGTGTTTACTTCAACACAATGAGCATATCAACCTAACCTCAAATATACGCGTAAAATTTAGGTAAAAAAAACGGCATCTCAATGATGCCGTTTCTTCAACTTGCCAATGCGATGTTGGTCACTTTAAGCATTACGCAAATGATCAGCCACCAAGAATGCCATTTCAAGTACTTGGTCTGCATTTAAGCGCGGGTCGCATTGCGTTTTGTAGGCTTGCGCTAAGTCTTCATCGCTAATTTCATAAGCACCGCCAGTACACTCCGTTACGTGCTGACCGGTCATTTCAAGGTGAATACCACCTGCGTGAGTACCTTCTGCTTCGTGAGCTTGGAAGAACTGCTTAATTTCTTTCAAAATTGCATCGAAGTTACGGGTTTTATAACCGCTAGATGCCGAGAACGTGTTGCCGTGCATCGGGTCAGAACTCCACACAACGTGTCTGCCTTCAGCTTTCACTTTACGCAATAAGCCTGGCAAATTGTCGGCTAAATTATCGGCGCCCATACGCGTAATTAGCGTTAAACGACCTGGATCGTTTAGCGGGTTAAGCGCATCAATCAAACGAATAAGCTCGTCTTCTTGCATGCTTGGCCCCACTTTCACACCAATTGGGTTGTGAATGCCACGGAAAAACTCAACGTGCGCATGATCAAGTTGACGGGTACGCTCGCCAATCCACACCATGTGAGCCGAACAATCGTAAGGCTTACCGGTAAGGGTATCGATGCGTGTTAGCGCCTGCTCATAGTTCAACAGCAATGCTTCATGCGACGTGAACAGTGAGGTCTCGTGCAGCGTAGAACTGGTTTGTGCGTTAATACCAATAACATCCATAAATTCAAGGGTATCTTGAATACGGTTGGCCATATCAGAATAACGCTCTTTAAGCGGATTGTTTTCAACGAACGCCATGTTCCAGCGGTTAACTTCATGAAGGTCGGCCAAACCACCTTGCGCGAACGCGCGAAGTAAATTCAGGGTTGACGCACTGCGATGGTAGGCTTCCAACAAACGGTCAGGATCTGGTCGACGGGCCGCTTCGGTAAATTCGAAGTTGTTGATGATATCACCACGATAGCTTGGCAAGGTCACGCCATCGCGGGTTTCGAAATCTGATGAGCGCGGCTTGGCGTACTGGCCTGCCATACGGGCAACCTTAGTTACCGGACAACGACCAGCAAAGGTAAGCACAATGGCCATTTGAAGAATAACTTTAAAGGTATCGCGAATTTTAGGCGCATTAAATTCGTCAAACGACTCAGCACAGTCGCCGCCTTGTAAAAGAAAGCCTTTACCCAAGCTGACTTCACCTAGCTGGCGTCTAAGCTCACGGGCTTCAGCAGCAAATACAAGCGGTGGATAAGAACTTAATGTTTGCTCTACTTCTTTTAAACGTGCTTTATCGTCGTACTCTGGTTGCTGAAGAATAGGTTTATTTCTCCAACTGTCTACTTGCCAATTACTCAACGGTGTTCTCCTGAATAAAAAACGTAGGGCAAACGTTTTACTGAAAATATTTATTGAAGCTAGATGCTTCGAATAAAAAGACTGTAACGCGCTTAACAGTGCGTCTGTAGCGCTTTTTTCTAATCAGTCTAATGTGAAAATGTGAATCTAAAAAATGCTGGGGGCACTTTACCACATTTATTCTAGGGAAATAGGTGCGCAAACTTGAATTTCTAGAAAGTTATCGTGCTTGCTTATAGCAAAATGGCATTCAAACACACTTTCTAAGTTTGTTTGCGTGGCCACCTCTTGTGGCTTACCGAACGCTACCATGCGACCTTTTTGCATAAGCCATAAACTATCGCAATAGTTGGCACTAAGCGCGATGTCGTGAGACGTCATAAGTAGGGTATTCCCTTTATCGCAAAGGAATTTTACCAAACTAGCCAGTGCATATTGATGCCTTATATCAAGTCCTTGCAATGGCTCGTCTAAAAGCACTACCCCCTCTCCGCGCTCTAGCTGCGGCCAAATTTGCAAAAGCGAACGACAAATCTCAACTCGCTGACGCTCGCCGCCAGAAAGCTGGGTGACAATTTGGTTCAAGAAACCCGATATTTCGAGTGCTTTTTCTAAAACCGGAGGAATTAGTTCATCTTGCTGTGCTGTTGCATAAAAGCTTAGGTATTCTTTTACCGACAAGTGAAAACCACTTTCGCTTTGTTGCGCTAATAAGGTGCGCACACTCGCAAGTGTTGCCAGCGACCAATCGTTCATTGGTTTGCCTAGCAGCATGACGGTGCCCTCATCAGCGTCAATAAGACCCGCAAGGGTAAGCAACAGCGTTGATTTCCCTGCCCCATTTGGTCCTATAATGTGAACGCACTCGCCTTTTTTTGCACGTAAACCTTCCACCGAAAGTCGCGATGCTACTTTTACATTCTGTAAGCTTAAAACGGTACGACTATCTGCTAGGTTATGGCTATTCGCTGGGCTATTGCTATCCGCTTCGCTTGGGCTTTCTCCTACACCATTTTTGCTGCTGGTGTTTTGCTTTGTGTTAACACCAAGTGCGGCATGGCCACTTGTATTTATTTTTACATCGCTGGTCGAAACTGGGCGTTGGTAGGTAGTACTATTGTTTGTCGTCATTTCATTTCCCCCTTCACTACCCTTTTATTTGACCTTTTGCTAATGCCCAAATTAATAATGGACCGCCTAACGTAGCTGTTACCATAGACACCGGAAGCGTAATGGCACGGGTCATTTCAGAGCTTAACGCAACCAGCATCAGCAGACTTGCACCACTTAATGCACTTAACGGCAACAAATAGCGATTATTATGCCCGATGATCAAACGTAAGATATGCGGTACTAACAAGCCAACGAAAGCAATAGAGCCTGCCATAGACACCGCAGTACCTACAGCAATAGCGCAGACAATGAGTGCGCGCTCAGTGAGTTTCTCCACATCCACACCACTACTTTTTGCTGCAAGTTCACCGGCATAGAGCTTGTTTAAATCGCCAGCGAAATAAAGCTGTAATGCGACAGCAACAGCGATTAACGGACCACCCACTGATAAAATTAACCAGTTAGTTTGGTACAAACTACCCATTAACCAGAAAGTAAGATTGCGCAGGGCATTAGCGTCGCTGAACATGTAAAGCCACGCTATAA
Organism: Alteromonas sp. CH_MED4-4; assembly: GCF_037029575.1. Taxonomy (NCBI): domain Bacteria; kingdom Pseudomonadati; phylum Pseudomonadota; class Gammaproteobacteria; order Alteromonadales; family Alteromonadaceae; genus Alteromonas; species Alteromonas sp. CH_MED4-4. The sequence goes on from NZ_JAYMEU010000018.1 coordinate 82,068, forward strand.
CGGCGCCGCTAAGGGTAGAGATGGCAATACCCGCTAGAATAACAGCCGTAGAGGAGCCCAACAGTTTTCTTGCTAAGCGGTAGATAATAAATGTAGATAACAACGCACCAATAAAACATCCCAAAGGCAACAAATAGTGTAGGTACGCTGTAGCCCATTGTGGGGTTAGCAGTAGCAAAAGCGCAGCAACCAAGCTTGCGCCACTCGTAATGCCAATAATTCCCGGGTCTGCCAAAGGATTTCGCAGCACTACTTGCAAGGTAGCTCCACTTGTAGACAGTGCCGCCCCTACTAAACACGCAGTAAGAATAAGCGGTATTTGAAGCTGAACAATAATATGCTGTTTTAGTTCAGCCGCCGTATCAGACAGCCCTGTCACGCCAACAATCCCTACCACACCTATGACGAGTGACAAAAGTACTGTTATTACAACCAAAGTGACGGCGGTGCGTTTAGTTCCTGTCATTGTCAATACGGGTTCTCAAGGTGGGCTTTCGAGATGGTTTATCAATATGATTTGCGTTTATTGTTGTTGGGTTTGTTTAATATGCGCAATCAAACCGTCCGACGCTTCTTCGATAAGATCCAACACCAGCTCAAAGCCGCGCTTGCCGCCATAATATGGATCAGGTACTTCCTTATCGTCTGCATTTGCAAAATCAAGAAACAGCTTAATTTTATCGTGGTACTGGCTAGGCGACATACCGTGCAAATTAGCAAGGTTGCTGTTATCCATGGCAAGAATGAAATCAAATCGCTCAAAGTCGCTTTCATCCACACGTCGGCATTTTAGCCCTTTGAAACTGTAGCCTCGTTCTACGCCTGCGGCTTGCGAACGCTTATCGGGCGGGTTACCAATGTGATAGCCGTGGGTTCCCGCTGAGTCAATTTCAATATTTAATCCGGCTTGTGCAGCCTTGTGTTTGAACACGGCTTCTGCGGTTGGAGAACGACAAATATTACCCAAACACACGAACAACACCGATGTAGATTGTTTCATTCAAAATCCTATTTCAACACAGTGACGGAGCGTGACTAAACTTTATGCCTAGTTTCACGTATGATACGCCGTCAGAAAAATTGTGGAGTTAGTATGACCGCACATGTACTTATGCTAAGTAGCTCACGCCAAGGCGACGAGACTTACTTAGAGCACGCTAGAGCGCTTATTTTTGCACACTTAGGCGAAATTCGCGACCTTCTATTTGTTCCTTACGCCGCCGTCACTCAAACGTACGATAGCTATGTAGACGCCGTTGCTACCGCCCTGCCAGAGTGCAAGGTTACTGGGCTACATTCCGTTGAAGATCCGGTTGCTGCTGTAAATAACGCAAAGAAAAACGGCCAAGCCATTGTTGTAGGCGGTGGAAACACCTTTCACCTGCTTTCTACTCTTTATGCAAACGCGCTTATTGTGCCAATAAAGCACGCCATCGCCGATTGTACTCCTTATATTGGCTGGAGTGCGGGTTCGAATATTTGTGGTCAATCAATTAGAACCACTAACGACATGCCCATTATCGAGCCGCCGAGTTTTGATGCACTAGATATCGTGCCGTTTCAGTTAAACCCACATTACACCGATTATCAGCCGCCGGGTCACAATGGCGAAACCCGCGACCAACGTTTGGCAGAGTTCACTACGCTTAATCCAACCACACCAGTAGTTGCTATTCGCGAAGGCACAGCGCTGCGCCTTACTAATAATCAACTTAGCCTAGTGGGTGAAAAAGACGGCTTTATCTTTCTAGGTGAAGAAAAAACGCCAATCAGTTCAGGTGATGATTTAACTTATTTGCTTGATAGCGGCGAATAGTGCCTCATCATTAGGCGTTACTTGGTAGGGAATTTCTGCCAGTAGCGGCTCGGGTAACATGGCTTTAAGAGAATGAATATTTTCTTGGTACCGCGTCATGTTACCTGTGATGTCGTTCGCAACCCATCCTTTAATGGTAAGTCCATCAGCACGAATTGCTTCTGCGGTTAGTAGCGCATGATTCAAACAACCTAAGCGCATGCCTACAACTAAAATCACATCCATTTTGAGTGTTTTCACGACATCAGAAAGATAGTAAGTGGGCGTATACTCATCACCTACCGTTAGCGGTAAACGCCACCCACCTGCACCTTCCATTAACAGAAGATCGGGTTGATAGGCGTGCAGTTCATCAAGCCCTCTAGCTATTTCGTCAAACGTTAACGCCACGCCTTCTTCAAGGGCAGCAATATGTGGCGCAATAGCCGGCTTTAGTGCAATTGGGTTTATTTGATGCAAAGGAAGTGTCTGTCCACTTTCTTCGTTGTTTTCATTTGCGCTTTTTAGCTGGTTATTATCTGTAATTCTAATGGCTTTATTTGCGCGTATTTTGGAGCACGCTTTCTGAATATTTAGCGCATCTTCGTTAACCCACTCGCCGTTTATCTGTTCGCATCCGGCCGCAATAGGCTTGTAGCCGATGGCGCTTAACGAGGCTTTTTGCGCAGCTTGTAGTAGTTGGCAGGTGACATAGGTTTTACCTACCTCGGTGTCGGTACCGGTAATGAAATACTGCTTCATCGTTTTTCCAATCTAAAATGACTCACGCGGTAGGTAAGCGGTAACTTACTTTCTACACCGCTCATATTGCTGTAAGCCATGGCTAATTTTTTAATATCTCGACGGGTTAGCGGCGGTTGTTTTTGGCCGGTCTCTCCTGCCCCCACCCCTTTCACAGAGCGCAATAGCGACATAATATCGCAGTGAGTATCGACATAGTCCTTGGTAATCACCCGTTGCAAAGCAAGGGCCGACTGCTTAAAGCCATTTACCCATTGTGCGGTTGTTGGCATATAGGTTTCGGCCTGTGGAAGCTGCGCTACTTTGCGCGCCGTTTTAAGCTCACTAAATGAACCCGCCACCATAATCGCCAGCTCGGCAATACCACTCTTTTCAAGCACTCGCGCTATCTCATTAGCAACAATCCCAGTATCGCTAACCCACTGAAGCGCCATAGATGAAAATACGGTTGAAAATTGGCTATCACAGAAAGGCAAATCAACAGCACTACCTTCCACGAAAATGGGGTCAGAGTACATTTTTCTGGCCTGCGCTAACATGCCCTCGGCAATGTCTACGCCAGTTGCGGCTGCACCTTTATTTGCAAGGGTTTGGGTATGAATGCCAGTACCACAGCCGATATCAAGAACCGTACCCTGTAAGTCTATCGGTAAGTTCGCTAATGCCTGCTTAGCAATAATGCGCTGAACACCCGCAATACTGTTGTACTGCACAGCCGCTTTTGAAAAACGATGTGCCACGTCCTGCTCATTAATTGTTGAAGCAGTACCATTACGCTCAGCTTTTGCAGCGCCTTTAATTGTTATAGAGCCTTCAGCTGTAATATAGCCCTCAGTTTTTGCCTTCTCCTCGGCATGCATATTGGCCGAAGCTTTGGAGGAGCAATCAGAAGGGTAAGCACTTTTAACTGTGAGAGCCCCTTCAGCGTTGGTCGCACTTTTAAAATCGAGAGGTGCCTCGGACGAAAAAACCCCGTTTGCCTTAAAAGCCGCCTGCGCCGCGTCACGCGACAGCTTACCGTCGAAGAGACTTCTCGATTCTGCCGACATAGCAGCTTTTATAGCGGGACTTAGTGACATCGTTACATCTCTTTTTTACTTACAGAGTCAGGAGTATTCACAGCGCTGTCTGATTCTTTTTCTACTGAAGTCTCACTTAACAGAAAGTTATTAAGTGAAAGCTCTAGGGCATCAAGCAATACGTCAATATCCTGTGATGAATGATTTGACGTAAGCGTAATACGCAGCCTGTCTTGGTTTTTCGGTACAGTAGGCTGCCTGATAGCCGTTGCCCAAATGCCGCGCTGTTTTAGCCCGTCACTTAGTGCAACTGCACGTTCTGGGCTACCAACGATAATAGGCTGAATCGCGCTTTGCGATTGCCCCAAAGTGATTTCAATTGGTGCTTTGTCTTTCTCGCTTGAATTGAGTGTCTGTCCAAAACGCTTTTGAAACGAGTCTCTGAAATAGGCGATATTGTTATGCAGCGTTTCGCGGCGGGCAGTATCACTGGCGATATGTGTAAGAGAGTACAACGTCGCGACCGCTTGTGCTGGTGGCATGGCAGTGGAATACACATAATGTTTAGAAAAATTCACCAGATAATCAATTAGGGTTTGGCTTCCTGCAATAAAGGCGCCGGCCGTGCCCACTGCTTTGCCAAATGTTCCCATAACAATAGGCGCTTGTTGCTGGCTTAAGTTTAGTGCTTCTGCTGTGCCAAAACCGTTTTCACCCAATACACCCATACCGTGTGCATCGTCTAACATGAACCATGCATTATATTTAGCGGCCAGTTCAGCGATACCTTCGCAAGGCGCTACGTCACCGTCCATACTAAACACACCTTCACTGGCAATCAGAATGTCTTGCTGGTTTGCATCAGAATTACCAACCGCATCGGATAACTGGCTGTGACAAACGTTTGATAGCACGCTCTCTAAATGACTTAGATCGTTATGCTTGAAACGGCGAAGCTTAGCGCTGTCAGATACACATTGCGCACCCTCTAAAAACGAAGCGTGCATGAGCTTGTCGGCAATAATATGACCCGCACTCGCGCTTTTATTGGAATGAGACATGTGAGGAAAAAGTGCCATGCACAGTGCCTGATTGGCGGCAAAGCCAGAGTTAAACAACAGCGCAGCTTCTCGGTTTAACCCATCGGCAATGTAGGCTTCTAGCGCCAAATGAGCCTGTGTGTGCCCAGTTACCAAAGGCGATGCACCACTGCCACCACCAAATTGCGCTAGCCCCTCAACCCAACTTTGCAATACACCCTCATGCTGGCGCATGCCTAGGTAGTCATTGCTTGAAAAGTTAAGATAGTGCTCACCGTTAATACAAATAATGTTGTCTTTTTCGTATTGTTGGCAGTGGCGCTGGCGCAGCAAGCCTTGCTCGGCACGCGCGCTCAGCGAATCGTCTAACCAGTGAAAGGCCATTACGCCTCCGTTAAATGCTGTTTCTTTGGCGCTACCTTAGGCTTGGTTGCATCAATAAACAAGTCGTTACTGTCGTCGGCTTGTTCTTGTTGCTGGGCAATTTCTTCTTCTAACACTCGTTGATGTGCTTCGTCTGAGTAATCCCTTGTACGCTCAGTATTAATACCAAGCTTTTTGAACAGCATTACATCTTCATGGGTATCTGGATTTGACGTGGTTAACAGCTTGCAGCCATAGAAAATAGAGTTCGCGCCTGCCATAAAACAAAGGGCCTGCATTTGTTCGTTCATTGCTTCGCGGCCTGCCGACAAGCGCACATGTGACTTAGGCATCATAATACGAGCAACGGCAATAGTGCGGATAAACTCAAAATAGTCCAAGTCTTCTACGCTATCGAGTGGCGTACCTTTTACCTTGACCAACATGTTAATAGGTACACTTTGAGGCTGCTCAGGAAGGTTTGCTAATTGCACTAACATACTAGCGCGATCGCTCACCGTTTCCCCCATACCAACAATTCCCCCAGAGCAAACGTTCATACCTGCAGCACGCACGTTCTCTAACGTATTCAATCGGTCTTGGTAAGTACGGGTCGTGATAATATCGCCGTAGTATTCCGGAGAGGTATCAAGGTTGTGATTATAATAATCAAGGCCCGCTTGCTTTAAGGCCACAGCTTGATCGCGGGTTAACATACCCAGCGTCATGCAGGTTTCTAAGCCTAAGCTTTTCACCTCTTCAACCATTTTTAAAATGTAAGGCATGTCTCTGTCGCGCGGGTTTCGCCAAGCAGCCCCCATACAAAAACGGGTTGAGCCTACATGCTTTGCTTCTTTCGCACGCTGGATGACTTTTTCAATTTCTAGCAGGCGCTCTTTCTCTAGGCCCGTATCATACCGAGCACTTTGCGGGCAGTACTTACAGTCTTCAGGACAAGCACCGGTTTTAATCGACAAAAGCGTGCTAACCTGCACTTCATTCGGATTAAAATGCTGCCTATGCACCACTTGGGCATTAAACAGTAAATCGTTAAATGGCATGGCAAACAAAGCTTCGACTTCGGCTTTGGTCCAATCGTTTCGAATAGTTGTCGTTTGCGCAGAAGGCGCACTAGCCAGCGTCATTGACTGTCCTTTACTAATTATTATTGCTGGCTTAGTCTATGCCCCAATATCGAGTTGTCAACTCTGACCAATTTAAAACATTTACTAACGGTTAATTTGTGAACAATATAGAATTTGATAAACAACACATTTGGCACCCTTATACCTCGGCGGTTAATCCCCTTCCCTGCTATGAAGTAGTTGGTGCAAAAGGCGCTGAACTTACCTTGGCCACAAGTGAAGTGCTAGTAGATGGCATGTCTAGCTGGTGGGCAGCTATTCACGGTTACAACCATCCTGTACTCAACGATGCTGCGCACAAGCAAATTGACGCATTTTCTCACGTTATGTTTGGCGGTATTACCCACCAGCCGGCGGTAGATTTGTGTAAATCGTTACTGAACATGGTGCCGGCAGGTTTAGAGCGTGTATTTTTAGCAGACTCTGGCTCAGTGTCTGTTGAAGTTGCGATAAAGATGGCGATTCAGTATTGGGCGTGTCAGGGGCGCTCAGAGAAGTCACGCATTGTCGCGCCGCGCAATGGCTACCATGGCGACACGTTCGCTGCAATGAGCGTGTGCGATCCCGTTAACGGCATGCATAGTTTATTTGAGGGTGTACTAAGCAAGCAGATTTTTGCGCCCGCTCCTCAAACTCGCTTTGGCCAAACGTTTAGCGAAGATGACATTCTTCCACTTGAAGAGATTTTTGAAAAGCATCACCACACGATGGCAGCCCTTATCCTAGAACCTGTTGTTCAAGGCGCAGGCGGCATGCGTATTTATCACCCCGAATACTTAAAGCGCTGCCGACAGCTTTGCGATACCTACGACGTACTTTTGATTTGCGATGAAATTGCCACTGGCTTCGGCCGTACAGGTAAGCTCTTCGCTTGTGAGCATGCAGGTATTTCGCCTGACATCATGTGTTTGGGTAAAGCGATTACGGGTGGTTATATGACACTGGCCGCGACCTTGTGTACCGAAGACGTGGCTTTAGGGGTTTGCCAAGGGGAGCCTGGCGTATTTATGCACGGCCCCACATACATGGGCAACCCGTTAGCCTGCGCGGTGGCCAATGCCAGTCTGTCGCTAATTAACGAAAATCATTGGCAGCAACAAGTTCCTGCTATTGAGAAACAATTACAAGCCGAATTGGCAAAATGTGCAGACTTGCCGAGAGTCGCTGACGTAAGGGTGTTAGGTGCTATAGGGGTAGTCGAGACGGTAAATCCCGTCAATGTTGCCGAAATTCAACGCCATTTTGTGAAACATGGCGTGTGGATACGGCCATTCGGGAAATTGGTATACATTATGCCTCCGTACATTATATCTTCCGAGCAGTTAAGTAAGCTGACCCATGCAATTTACACCGCCTTGAAATAGTGTGTGAGATTGTTACGCTAACTATCTTCTTGGGTGAAATATGAGTTTTGAACCACCAGTTGACGTCAATTGGCCCGAGGGTTGATGTTAGTTTTGTTATAGAGTGAACATTCAACTCTAAAGCGGGTCACTAATTAGATCATTAATGCAGAGTGTTTATAGCGAGATTTGAATGATAGTACGTGTTTTAGATAAAGTTGTATTTGCAGTCTTGTTTATCATTACACTTCAAGTCCCCATCTTGGCGGATCATTATCGTCAATACCTCAATGGTTATTATGATGCACTGAGAGATGAAGTTTCTAGTTCGTCAGCGCTCGCCAAGCAGCATGGTTTTTCTTCGGTTGAAGCCATGCTTGAAAGCTTACAGAAAAACAGTGAGCCAGTTGTGCGAGAGAATGCCTCGATGAAAGCCACACGCTTCGCCCAGATCACCACTTTAGAGCAAGGCATGAGGAAGCTAGAGCACGGTCATTACTTCGAAAAGCTTGTGTTTATGGCCTCGCCTTCTCAATATGGTACGCTCAAGCGCGTGTTAGATAATTTCAGCCCCTCTGTCCCACTAACGCCTTCGTCAATTGTGTTCAGCCTTGTTACCGCTATCTTACTTAATCTGTTAATTTGGACGCCACACTTCTGCTATTGTCAGGTTAAGAAAATTAAAAATAAACCCAAACGCTACGCTTATAAATAGCACTTGGGTTTATCTTGTTAATACGTGGTTTATTATTTTTTTAAAAAGCCACTTCTACCAGTCCCACCAAACCAACACATTAGATCTTAATGAGCTGCATGGCTTTGGTATTTCATTGCCTGAGATTTCAAGGCGTTATACACGGCATGCACTAGAATCGCTCGGGCCTCTCTCTATCCGTCAGCCGGCTTAGCTATTTTTTTCGTATAGCTTTTCCTCGTTTTCTTTTCATCTCTTTTCCTCGCTCTCTTTCTCGCTCTAGTGAGCCTCAACAGTCGCGATCCGCATTTAGGCACACTTGGCGTGTTCTAAGTCATCATCTAGTAAGAGTTGGCATCTTTGCTGCAACACTTATTAAGAGTGTGTGTTGAGATGTTGCTGAATTTACACTACGCCTATCAAAGTAAACACTTAATACCTTTGATAAACAGCAACTTAAACACAAAAAGCTATACAGGAGATATTATTATGCCAACAGATGCGCAATTATTAATCGGGAAAGTGTTGCAAATAAAAGACAAAATTATTGCAAAACGTCACTGTATTCCAAGCGACCTAAAAGCGGAATGGAACACGCTTAATGAGCAAACTGCGTGTTTTGAAAGTGAGGCGCTTTATAGAAGTGCTGTGAAGGGCCAGGAAATGAATAAGCACATTGATTATTCAGGTTCGGTGAAAGAGCTTTCTCAATTAGTAAAACAACTTAAAACGCTAAATAAAAAGGTTAACGTTACACGAGTTCATCACTAATACCTGCATGACACGCCACGGTTATGGCTATTTTAAGTTTCGTTAAGTGGGTATTTATCCTCGCGGACTAGTGGTGTGAGGCCTCAAGCATTCTCCGTGCCTCAGGCCTAAGCAAAAATTCGTGTTACTTTTTCTTTTTAAGGAATACTAATGTTCTTACTTTACGCGTGCCATAGCTGGCAAGCCTTAGAAAGTCTTCGCGGGCAACCGGAATGTGTTGATACTCGACAGGCTGCCCCTCACTCGCATCTGGATCGTGCAGATAATAGCAATGAGAATCGCAGCTAGTCACCGCAACCCAATGGGGAACCTTTTTCTTATCGAACGCGTATGTGCTGATTAAGCACAATACTGCCCCGCCAGCTTTAAGGGTTTGGTCGATAACATCAACTCGCCAGTCAGAGATTTCAACAGAAATGCCTTTCCTACGTGCCTCTGCCATAAACTGCGACTCAACATTTTCGACTATCGCTTTCTTGTTAGTATCTCTAACGCCATCAACAAAAAGCGGGACATCCTGATTGATGACCACTTTCGCTGCATAACCTTCGTTTACCGCGGCGAGCGCTAATCCAACCGGGTGGCAACCGCCATGACCTGACATCATAAATATCGTGGTAGCAGTACGCCACAACGATAGTTCTTTTTCTTGGGTCATTTCATAGCGATTGTTCAATGCACACATTGCCATCATTAATGCTGATGGACCGCAGGTAAAATCAGTCGTCTGTTGGTACCACGGATAAACCTCTGGCTTAACTGACTTACTCGGCACCAACACTTTTTGCATACGTAATGCGTCAGTGTGATCGTCGTAGTAATCGGTATACATACCAAACTGACTAAACCCTAATTTTTTATACAGAGCAATGGCGCCGGCATTACCTACTGCCACTTCTAGGCGCATAAATCGCTTTCCCCGCAAAAGTGCCCGCTCCCCCAAGCTATTTATGAGCTTTTCAGCAACGCCAAGCCCTCTCGCCTCAGGCAAGACTGCGATAGAATACAGTCTAGTGAGCTGCGTTCCACGACGCAGCAGCAACAGTCCATAGCCAACAATGCTATTTACACTCGGCTTATTTTTGTCGAGGTTAGAACTTGAAGCCGACGGCTCACGCTCGGCCACAATAAGCTCTGCGTGCTGGGCATCAATGTAAAATTTGAAACGACTTTTACTTAGCCTGTCGGTGGTGAAACAAGTTTGCTCAATGTGCTGAAGCGAAGCAAGATCGTGTAATGTCGCAACGCGTAGCACTACACTCGACTGCGTAGAAGGCACACCGGCACCATTTGTCGATTTAGTATTAGATGCGCCCTCAGCTAGACCATATGCACGATTTGCGCTTTCCTGTGGACTTGCATTATTCACTTCAATTACTCGCTCAGCCGATGTAATCATCGCCCTCTTTGCTCCAACCTGTCAGCAAATTCCTGCATAATTAATTCGTACAGTTCTTTGCCTAAATATTTGTCTTCAACACCCGAGTCGATACTTGGGTTGTCGTTCACTTCAATAACATAAACTGCACTGCCGGTTTGCTTGATGTCTACACCATACAAGCCGTCACCCACCGCTTTAGCGGCCTTGATAGCAGCTTGTAACACCGGCTTAGGTACTTCAAATGTTGGCATTGTGGCAAATCCACCCGAAGAGAATCGGTCTCCCTGATGGTTGTATATCTGCCAATGGTTGCGCACCATAAAGTATTGGCAAGCGTAAATAGGTTTGCCACCTAATACACCAATTCGCCAGTCGAATTCAGTGAATATATATTCCTGAACCAAAACAAGTGCCGATTCAGCCAGCATTTGTTCTAAGCGCGTTTTTAACGCTTCTTTATTTTCAGCTTTATGCACGCCGCGGGAAAACGAGCTTTCTGGCAGTTTTAAAACAAGCGGCAAACCAAAGTCAGCTATGAGTTTTTCGCATACTTCATCAGTAGCGCTCGATACAAACGTCGCTTTCGGCGCTGGCACTTTTTGATAAGCAAACGCATCTTGCAGGTACACTTTGTTACAGCAGCGCAGAATTGACTGCGTGTCGTCCATAACCACAATGCCTTCTCGCTCTGCGGCACGCGCTAAACGGTAAGTATGATGGTCAATCGCCGTCGTTTCACGAATGAACAATGCATCATAGTGACCCAATTCTTCTTGCGACAGGCGACTTACCACATCTGCGCGAAAGCCCACTTTTTCAGCTGCTTTCACAAAGTTTTTAATGGCGCGTTCATCGCTAGGCGGCGTGCTCTCTTCAGGGTTAACCAAAATGGCCATGTCCCAACGAGTACGCTTGCTCGTTTTACCAGCCTTCCACTGTATTTTGGTATGTGCTTCTAATTGCTCAATGAAACGCGCTTGTTGCTTGGCGTTTAAGTCCTTAAACGCTTTTGCCTGTACGCTTGCAAAGCCTTCAATTTGTACTCTACCCGTGGCTTTAGGCGACACTTTCGTATCGGTAACTGTTGGGCTTAACACCAAAACAGGGTACGGGTATTTTTCAAACGCTTGGCGCGCCAAACGCTTAAAGCGCTGATCTTTCACTTCGCCGAAAAGTACTAATATAGGCTCATCAGTAATTTCCGTATTGTCTTGAGATACCGACAAAGAGAAGACGATGCGATCGATACTTTTCTCTTCCGCCATGCGTAAATCGTTAATGGTATTTACAGAAGGCAATACAGAGTGATTACGTGCCTGAGCCAAAAGTGAACAATAGTACCCTTCGCTTAAGTAACGCGTAGTATCACAAATGTTGATAACGCGTGTTTTGGGCTCGTTCAACTTTGGAAACTCAGCAAGATAATCTTGAAAAGTCAGCACGGTTAAAGCTGTGTTACAAAAAGGAGTAACATCATCAGTAACAATCAGTGTATTGTGCATGTAATTCGCTTCTAAATAGTGTGTTGTCAGTTACAATTATTACTGTGTTTGTTCAATTTACAAACACGATTAAAGTAGCGCTGAGTTTACGCTTTACTCATCATTTGCATAGCATTATCAGCACGGCTTTTTTTCATCGTTAAGACAACAAAAACTAATGTGCATTTGAATAGATTGAAACGACTTTTGTTTATTGAGTTTGCCTATACATTGAAGTAAGCAAACAAGATACGAATGGTTTAAGGAGTACGTATGTTATTAGCCAGCTTGGCTATTTTAATCGGATTACCGGTTTTGCTTTGGAGCGCAGGGAAGTTTGTAGGTGGTGCCGCATCGGTAGCCAATCATTTCGGTGTTTCCCCCTTGCTCATCGGTATGCTCATTATTGGGTTTGGTACATCGGCCCCTGAAATCATCGTTTCAGTGTTTGCAGCTATTCAAGGCAACTCTGGCATAGCGCTGGGCAACGCCTATGGCTCTAATATCGCCAATATCCTGTTAATCCTTGGCCTTACCGCAATCATTAGTCCTATTGCGGTTAAATCAGAAATCATTAAGAAAGAGCTGCCTGTTTTACTTGGCATCACCTTCTTTGCCGCATGGCAGGTGTGGGACTTAAATATCTCGAAAGACGACGCATTCTCTTTGTTAGGACTGTTTGTGCTTCTGCTTTCTTGGAGTATTTATCACGGCATGAAAGGCGACAAAGACGCCCTCGCCGACGAATACGATGAAGAGATTAATAGCAACGAAGGTACAGTAAAAACCCACGTAATGTGGTTGATTGCGGGGCTTTTATTGCTAGTTGCAAGCTCGCGTATGCTGGTATGGGGCGCGGTAGAAGTCGCCACCTTCTTCGGTGTTAGCGATACTATTATCGGGTTGACGGTTATCGCAATTGGTACATCGTTACCAGAACTTGCATCATCGCTAATGGCGGTGAAGAAAGGCGAACACGATTTAGCCATTGGTAACGTGATCGGATCTAACATGTTCAACACCTTGGCGGTAGTGGGCATTGCAGGCACCATTCAGCCAATGGCTGTAGGTTCTGAGTTTTTATACCGCGACGTTATGGTGATGTTCGCATCAACCATTGCCCTATTCATTTTCTGTATTGGCATTAAGCGCCAAGGACGTTTAAACCGTCTGGAGGGCGGAGCATTTGTGCTGGCCTACGCGGCCTATACGTACTGGCTTATCCAAGCAGCTTTTATTTAAGTTATTGCCGCAAGCCTTGTAAATAATAACGCTTATTATGCATCGCTCACTTGATGGGAAGCTCACAGCAAACCCATCAAGTGACATAAACACCGTTTGCCGAAAGCGCTACTTACAAGGCTTTGTTATTTCTCCTTGAGTTATATTTTTGTCGTGCACTGCATGTAGAGCGCTTTCTCTATTTACAGGCCCAGTGTGGTAGCCAGCGTGATTAGGCTTATCGCCGCAATAGCAAATAGAATGAATAGGTTTATGCCAAAGCTATCGCTTTGACGACGATTTCTTCTGGCACGCATAATTATGCTAACCAAACTCACGATCAAACATACCTGCAGCATGATGGTCATGGCCGACAAATGACTTTCAGACCAACTGGTATCGCCTTTTATTCCCCAGTACTGCTGCACGCCACTGATAAAGTCAGGGCGCGCATAGTGAAACAGTATGAGTACGACAACCATGCCAACCCAGCCAACAATGTTTAACCCAAGCATCACCTTATAAAAAGGCGTTTTAGAACGGGGCGTTGAACGTCGCTCTGCAAGTTGCTCGTAAGTCATAGAACTTCTCTCATTTTCGGCATCGTTAGAACGGTCAGCGTCACTTTGCGTAGCACTCGGTTCTTGTGCTTGCTGAGACACTGGCGTGTTCGAATCATTTTTATTTCCCATTTGTCACTCTGTTCTCTGGCATCCCGCTTTATGTTGGGTATACTAGCGTGCTATTGGATTGTATTTCATTGGTTATTTTTACATCACCAAGTCATGTTTCGATCTGTATTTTGCTTATATTTGGCACCAAGCGAATTGCGAAATGCCTATTTGAAAAGCGAAAAGCTAATACAGATTCTAGTAAGTTATCGGCATGGCAATCCAAAAACATTGACTATAAAGCAAATTTTAGTGCATTTTTACATCCACAGTTTAATGCACTGTGTTGTTGAAAATGACTCAATAGTAAGCAACAACATAAAATTAGTAAGACGGAGAAATTAACATGACGCATGCGCCCGTAGTTGACGTACTTAAAGGTAAGTACGCCGTTGGCGAATCGGTAACCGTAAAGGGTTGGGTAAGAACACGCCGCGACTCTAAAGCGGGGTTATCATTTATTGCACTACACGACGGTAGTTGCTTCGATCCTGTACAAGTTATTGCGCTAAATTCTCTGTCAAATTATGCCGATATCCAGCGCTTAACAGCAGGCTGCTCATTATCGGTTACCGGTACAGTGAAAGAGTCTCAGGGCCAAGGCCAAGCCGTTGAAATTGACGCGACTGACGTTGAAGTTTTGGGTTGGGTAGAAAACCCTGATACCTACCCAATGGCCGCTAAACGTCACAGCATTGAGTACCTTCGCGAATATGCGCACCTTCGCCCACGCACTAACGTTATCGGCGCGGTAACCCGTGTTCGCAACTGTTTGTCTCAGGCGATTCACCGCTTTTTCCATGAGAAAGGTTACTTCTGGATCTCTACGCCTATTCTAACGGCAAGCGATACGGAAGGTGCAGGTGAAATGTTCCGCGTATCAACCCTTGATATGATGAACCTTCCACGCGACGACAAAGGTAATGTTGACTATTCAGAAGATTTCTTCGGCAAAGAAACCTACCTTACGGTATCAGGTCAGCTTAACGTTGAAACTTACTGTACAGCTATGTCTAAGGTGTACACCTTCGGCCCTACGTTCCGTGCAGAGAACTCAAACACATCTCGTCACCTCGCCGAGTTTTGGATGATTGAGCCTGAAGTGGCGTTTGCTGAATTGAAAGACGTAGCACAACTAGCTGAAGACATGCTGAAGTATGTATGTAAGGCCGTGCTTGAAGAACTGCCTGACGACATGGCGTTCTTTGCTCAGCGTATTAAGAAAGACGCCATTGAGCGTTTAGAAAAGTTAGTAAGCTCTGACTTTGTTCGCATGGACTACACTGACGCTATCGAAATACTGCAAAACTGCGGCAAAGAATTCGAATTCCCTGTTGAATGGGGTATCGATTTATCTTCTGAGCACGAACGCTATCTTGCAGAAGAGCACGTTGGTGCGCCAATTATCATGCAAAACTACCCGAAAGATATTAAAGCGTTCTACATGCGCATTAACGACGACGGTAAAACAGTTGCAGCAATGGATGTACTTGCGCCGGGTATCGGTGAAATCATCGGTGGTTCACAGCGTGAAGAACGCCTAGACGTTTTCGATGCTCGCCTTGACGAAATGGGCCTATCGAAAGAAGACTACGCGTGGTACCGCGACCTTCGCCGCTACGGCACCGTACCTCACTCAGGTTTCGGTCTTGGTTTCGAGCGTCTTGTAGCATACGTAACTGGCATGCAAAACGTACGTGATGTGATCCCATTCCCACGTACACCGGGCAACGCTAGCTTTTAAGCAGTTGTTCGATAGATTTAAAAGCCCGCATGTAGATTGCTACATGCGGGCTTTTTTACTTCTTGAACCGTTATAGTCAGTAGCGTGGTTAAATCCTTTTCTAACTCAGAAATATCTTCCTCCTGTTCCTTAGTAAGTTGCGCTTCACCATTTTCAAGCTCATTTTCCGTTACGTTTTCTATGCTTATTAAAGGGTTAGCACTTTCACTACTAAATTCAGAGAGTAGCCCAACTGCCTAGCTAAAACTCCTAACTGCAGCGCCACGCCCCGTGTCCATGCTAGTCTTGCCAATGTGGTAGAGGTGGCAAACCGATAGTGTTTTGGATGCCAAAACCGCACAACGCCAAGCGGCTTCAATAGCAGTAAGAAAAACAGATAGAAAATAATAAGAAGCATACCACCCCAAAAGCATGCTGGTTGCTAAAAAATAACATCGCTGAACAAAGGTAATACTCATCCAAAAACGCAAAAAAACAACACGCCTTTTCAGGAATAAACGACCTACCTGCTTCTTAGTTTTTCCATATACACTACGAAGTTCGTTTGCTATTTCCATCACTTAATCGTCGATTATTTTTTTACTGCCGACATTCCGCATCAAATTCAGGAATAAATCTCTTGGTATAATGTGCCAAGTACATCAATGATCACCTGCTGGCGCTCCTGTTTGTCTGTGATTACGGGGGGAGAGTCACCAATACTGACTTCGTGGATCCCACT
>NZ_JAYMEU010000019.1:0-90819 GCF_037029575.1 Alteromonas sp. CH_MED4-4
GCCATAGCGATACGGTACCACCTGACTCCATTCCGAACTCAGAAGTGAAACGTATTAGCGCCGATGGTAGTGTGGGGCTTCCCCATGTGAGAGTAGGACACTGCCAGGTCCCATTTAAAGAAACCCGCCTAACGGCGGGTTTTTTGCGTTTGGAATAAACAAAAAAATGGGGTCAGAGTACTTTATTGCTTTAAACATCAGGACATAATTATTCCCTTATCCCCCAATGCCGTTAAATCAGAGTACTTTTAAGAACAAACGAATTTAACTATACGTGATTTCAAAACTGTGGGGGAGAAACTCTGAAATTCGTCAGCATGCCTTATTAGAGAAATGTACTCTGACCCCATTATTAAAATGTGTTTTTCTGCGACTGCTCTTTTTACCTACTTCTAGTCACTGTGAAAGTTTCATTTATCGAATAATTTAAGGCGCACAAATTCAGATACAGACCTTTAGTCTTTCACTCAGGAGTAAAGGGGTCAGAGTACTTTTTGGCTCTCACTCTCGTTAAAAAAAGAAATGTACTCTGACCCCATTATTGTGGGCTAACTCAATAATTCGAGCTCTTTAATTCTCTAGGGCATGTAGCAGGCAGTTTGAAAATACGGTAGATAGGTACAGACTATAGCTTAGGTGCAAGCGTTGGAAATACGAATGTAGGGTCAGTGTACTTTAAAGCGCTATCTTTTAAAAAGTACTCTGACCCCAATTTTCGAAATGTACTCTGACCCCACTATTTGCTGGGATTATGCTTCGGTTTGTAGGGCTTGCTTCTTCAGTGTTTCTATCATGTATTCGCGCATTTTAAACTTCTGAAGCTTCCCTGTTACCGTCATGGGGTACTCTTTCACTACGCTGATGTATTTGGGTACTTTAAAGTAGGCTAGTTTGGATTTCAGGTAGTCGCGTATCTGATCTTCGTCTATATGTCGATTTTCCTTTGCCTTAATCCATAGGCATACTTGCTCGCCATATTTGTTGTCAGGAATACCAAAGACAGCGGCGTCTGACACATCCGCATGTTGATACAAGACTTCTTCAATTTCTCGTGGATAAATGTTTTCGCCGCCGCGAATAATCATGTCCTTTATTCTACCAACTATTGTGACGTAGCCTTCTTCATCCATTTCTCCGAGATCACCAGAATGGAGCCAACCTTCATCGTCTATGGTGGCTTTTGTCTTAACCTCATCACCCCAATAACCTTTCATTACACAGTAGCCTCTCGCGCAAATCTCACCCGGCTCTCCAATAGGCACCGTATTGCCTTGGGGATCTATGATCTTCACTTCTGTATGGGGCATAGCGCGTCCAACAGTTTTGACCTGCTTTTCAAATGGCGAGTCAATGTCAGTAATATGATTGATAGGGCTACACTCTGTCTGACCATAACCTATGACGACTTCTGTCATATGAAATTCACTATGGACCTTTCGCATGAGCTCTTCTGGACAGGTACTACCTGCCATAACGCCGGTTCTTAGTGTTGATAGATCAAAGCTCTTAAAGTTGGATAGTTCGAGTTCGGCAATAAACATGGTTGGTACGCCATGTAATCCCGTGCACTTTTCTTCTTCTACTGTACGGAGTGTTGTCTCAGGGTCGAATGACTCCCCGGGGAATACTGCGCATGCACCTGATGCTAAGCAAACTAAGTTGCCCAATACCATTCCAAAGCAGTGGTAAAGCGGAACGGGAATACAAAGTTTGTCTTTGTGTGTGAACCTCATTGCTTGTGATACTAATAGTCCATTATTTAGAATGTTTCGGTGCGTTAACGTTGCGCCTTTCGGGTTTCCCGTGGTACCAGAGGTAAACTGAATATTGATGTTATCATCCGCGCTAAGGTTCGATTCAACGGCCTCCAACTGAGATTTAAGCGCTTCCGTTGGTTCTATTTGTAATGCAGAAAAAGCCTGTAATCCTTCTACAGACTTATCGCCAATAGTGTATACATATTTAAGTGAAGGCAACTTAGAAGGCGTTAGAGGACGCCTTGGTGTGTTCTTATCTTGGCTGTCTATTTCTGGCGCAAGCTCTTTCAACATGGCGACGTAATTTGACTGCTTGAATGACTGCGCCATGACTAAGTATTTTACGGAAACGTTATTAATAGCAAACGCTAATTCATCAGGGCGATAAGCAGGGTTCAGGCATACCATGATCGCCCCGATTCGCGCAGTAGCCATCTGCACGATCGACCATTCGATATTGTTCGGAGACCATATACCCACACGGTCTCCAGATTCTACACCGTTTGCAAGTAAGCCGCACGCAACACGCTCTACTTCGTACCAATACTGCTGATAGGTCCAGCTAACGTCTTGATGTTTTACAATGATCGCAGGGTTATCGCCATAATTGTCGACAACATTTTTGAAATACTGACCGATAGTGAGCGACGTCAGCTCAGCGTCATCAGAGCCAGTAAACTCACTTTTCTGAAGAGGGAGTAGTGAGTTCGGTGTAAATTTTGATTCCATCATATCTTGCCTCCATGCGCGTACGCATCTGATTTATATATAAATAATAGAGTTGGCTGTTTCGGCTTTTGGTTCCAAATAACCAATGGCAACAATTGCAGTAAATGCTGAATACGCAACGAATAAAACAAATAATTCAATCTTTATTAACAATATTGTTGCAAACGGGTTTTGTCGACAAGATGTTAGTCGTATATGGGGTTATTCAACGATGAATTTGTGTGACTCGTCGTACACGCTGAAAGGAGAGTAATAACCAAAAGTGACAATGTATTTGATGTCTAAAGAAAATTGTCTCGACTTTAATGAAACAAAAAAGCCTCCGACGAAGGAGGCTTCCTAAAAATTTTTACTTAATGAGTGGTGAGCGTCT
Organism: Alteromonas sp. CH_MED4-4; assembly: GCF_037029575.1. NCBI lineage: Bacteria > Pseudomonadati > Pseudomonadota > Gammaproteobacteria > Alteromonadales > Alteromonadaceae > Alteromonas > Alteromonas sp. CH_MED4-4. The sequence continues at coordinate 2,860 of NZ_JAYMEU010000019.1, forward strand.
ATTCAGACTCAATACCTTCGAAGTAGGCACGATATTCCATACGGGTAACGTAAGAATCGCCATTTTCATCCATCATCTCAAAGTCACCTTCAACATGCGCAACCTTTATCTCTTTGGCTGTAAGCTTACCGTCGCTGTCTACATCAATTTCAGTAAACTTATTGTCGGCTGTAGCTGACATCTCAGTGCGAAGCTCCCTATTCTTCTCTGATATCATCTCACCGTCGGCTTTAGAGAATAATTCAGGATTGCCCTTTTCCAAGAGTAGAGCGTCATTGGTGCCTTCAGTTTTCACCTGAGTAATGATGTCGTCGCTAAACATTGATGGTTTTTCATCAACAAATTTGTTGAATTCAACACGGCTAATCATGCTGTCACCATCGGTATCCATTTTTGCGAGAAGCTTACTGTCAATAACGCCAGAAGACTCAGAACCGACGATATAGCCGTTTCCATCCTTATCCATTGCGTTAAATCCCATCGAGATCTTCTCTTCGTGGTGGCCTGCTACTGCTGAAGCAGATAGTGTTGCAGCAATAACAGCACTGGTAATCATACTTAGTTTTGTGATCTTCATAATCAAATTCCTTCTGGCTTTTACAGTGAACTCGGGCGTTCAATTGCCCTAACCACTAGGTCCACAGACCTCAACATAGGTGCAGATTGGAAGTAAGTTTCAATCTGACACCGCTAATGACTTACGTAATTCATTATTCATTGAATGTGCCAAATGCATAACTAACTGATTTAGTGAGGTAATAAAAATTTAAGGCGAGGTTTTCAATGTTATTGCTATGTTAAATTGTCGCAGTGTTTGCAAGATCTTCATACGTCAAACTTAAGCTGTTCTCAGATATAGATAGAACCCCATTAATGAGATTAAAACAGCGAGAGTTGATCGTTCGCTATTGTCTCAAAATTCAGGCCAATAAGAGGCAAGATACTATCGGCAATGGGTTGGATTTGCTTTTCAATATAGTGGTCATATTGAAGGGGGGCCGTGGCGGTTTCTGCTGTTTGAGGGCCCTGTACTGTAATAACATAAGCAATGGTAGTATTAAACTGATAGCGAAGTGGCAACCCCTGTTCTTTATAGTACTCGTCCGCTAATCGCGCTGCCTTTACGTGGGGAGGTAGCGACTTGGTATACGACGACAAAGGCTTTCGCAGCCGCTTTTTATAGACCAAAGCGTGATCCATTTCACCGGACTTTATCGCTGCTATCGTGCTATTTATGTAGTCTTCAACAGGCTGTCCAGTAAACACTTTTTTGTATAGCTCGTATTGGAAGGTTTTAGCTAGTATCGTCCAATCAGAGCGGACATTTTCTAAGCCTTTAAAGACAAGTTCACCGCCATTCATTCCTGCGTAACGTTTTTTGCTGCCTTCGGAAGAGCCTCGGATCGTCGGCATAAAAAACGTAGAAAAGTGAGATTCAAACTCAATTTCTAAGTGGCATTCAATGTCGAACTCACTTTTTAGTAACTCATTCCACTTTCGATTAATAATGCTAGCTAGCTCAAGTCCAGTATCTGACGGCGAACCCAGTGCATCATTCCCTTCTACATGAACAAATGTTGAGTCGGTATCGCCGTAAATAACTGTATAGCCCAGTTCTTCAATCCAACCCGCAGTGGTTTGCATGATCTCGTGACCCCGCAGTGTAATAGAACTAGCCAGGCGAGGATCGTAGAAGGGACAGCCGCCACTACCAAGAACACCATAGAAAGAGTTCATTAATATTTTGATGGCCTGAGAGCGCGGTGCGTCTTTCTGTTTTTTGGCTTCGTCGCGCTGAAGCCATAGGTTTTCAATGATGGAAGGTAGAAAATGAGATTCGCGGCTAAATACTGCGCCTTTAAAACCTTCTATCGCCGTGTCTGGAGACTTAAGCCCTTCTGCAAGTCCCAACGGATCGATTTTAAATGTACGAATAATGGAAGGATACAGGCTCTTAAAATCGAGGACTAAAACGTCCTTGTATAAACCTGGCTGGGAACGCATGACATAACCACCCGGACTAGCCAAGCCTCCATTTTCAGGTCTTACCCCCGCGACATAAGACTTGCGGTGAAGCTTAGGCAAGTACACATTTAAAAACGCGGCCACTGACCCTCCGGGGCGACTCATATCTAGGCCGGTAAGAATACTGCGCAGCGCCAGAAAATCGATAAATTGGGTTTTATCCTGAATGCGGTTGACCAGTTCCGTATCTTTAAAGTTATAGTTAGCGAGTGCAACGGGATCGCTATGATAAAGACGCTTTATCGCTTCTAGTTTGTCGGCGGCTTGAATAAGCTTATTTTCGCCAAGCAGTTCTTCAGATACGTGATCGAGCGAGAACGACTCGAATTGATAAGTCATTGTTTTTAGTGCTTCGATTCCATCAATAACGCATCGTCCTGGCACATCAACGAGGGTTTGATCCTCCCACTGTCTTACAGAAGCCTCTCGGCCATGGCGGCCGATCGCATACTTTAGCGAGTTAGCCCTAGCGCGGCGTTCAAGTACCGCCATATCGAACTGTTTAACATTCCAGCCTAAAATGATATCTGGGTCGTAGGATGTAAGATAAGAAAAAAATGCTTCAAGCAGTACTTTTTCTGATTCAACGACAATGAGCTCGTACGCGCTGTCTTCTTGTCCCTGCAATGTTTGTCCAACAAAATGTGGCGGGCATAGAAGCAGCACAACGTTGAGTCCTTCACCGGCTAACGCAATGCTAAAGAGTTCTTCATGCTCATTGCATTCGATGTCTATGCTTAGCGATGTAAATGTGGTTCTGAATTGACAGGGTCTGATTTGCGCATTTTCTATAACGGTCTGTGACGTATCGTCGAAATCTTGCGGGGCCAGGAATTCCACCGCGCCATACACAAAGCGCTCCATTAAGTAGCGATCAGCAACGCGAATATCGGCTTCGTACAATACAATACTGCTTTCCTGCGCATGCTGGCGAAGCTGATGCATATGTGATTCGGTTGCGGTTTTTACCGTCGCAACAGGAACTTGTTCCAGCGTGTGAAACCCGTCATCTGAAACACTGATCTTTGCTGAAATACGCTCGGCGATATTGCGTAAATCATTGGCGTGAACAACAGATACAAAGCAAGTGGGGTATTGGGGTGAAGAAATTAACCTAGCTGTACTACTGGGCGTTTTTACCCATAGCTCAACATGCACCTTGCCTCGCCGGGTAAACGTACTTTTATTGAGTATGAACCCTTGTTGTATTGTTGAGGCTGACATGGATCTGATTTACTAACCGGCTTTGTTGACGTTAATTTCTTTAAATAGCCTCATGGGCGTGTACGTTTTATAAACTCGCATTACCATTATCTGTTCAATAACTGGCGCAAAGGTGCAATAAAAATGCGCTACCACTGTGCACGAGAAACGGCAGTAGGCTTAGTATAACGTTTGTTATCACCTACTCCTATAGATCTCTATTCGACAGATATGTTTGTTTTTGTAAGCAGCGCGAGTTAAAACGAAAACGTACAGTCTTTGTGCACGTTAGACCATGCACGATAGAAAAGGTGAGGGCGATATGGAATATCTATTCGATAAACAGGTAGAGCCGGGCGAGCTAATAGAAGTGGCCGATGGTGTTCTTTGGCTAACAATGCCGCTTCCATTTGAACTTGACCACATAAATTTGTATCTGATCCGCGGTGAAGGCGGTTGGGTGGTCATTGATACTGGCATAGGAACGTCCACCACCAAAGCGCTGTGGGAGCGTATATTCAAGCAATTAGACGGGCCAATAGTTGGCGTTATTGTTACGCATTTACATCCTGATCATGTAGGGTTAGCGGGCTGGATAGCCGACACGTATAATGTTCCCTTTTATATGTCTCAAACTGAGTACTTTACTGCCAGAGCGTTTGCGGCAGGGAGAAATGGCGCAACTAACGAACGGGATGTGCAATATTACCAGCGAGCAGGTTTAGACGAATCCATGATCGCAAAGCTTACTTCTGGTGAAGGCAACGGCTACAGCAGCGTCGTTTCACCACTACCCATTAGCTACACACGTCTAAAGCATGGTATGACGCTGTCGCTTGGCGGTAACGAATGGCAGATCATCATTGGCCGCGGCCACTCTCCTGAGCATGCGTGCCTTTACAATAAGCGAAAAAATATTCTCATATCAGGCGATCATATTTTGCCGATTATCACGCCAAACATTGGCGCCTACTCAACAGAGCCTGATGCCAACACCTTAGACGACTACCTTTCTACGCTGCCGCAATTCAAGAATTTGCCCAAAGATGCGACAGTATTACCTGCTCACAAGCTACCCTTTATCGGCCTGCATGAGCGAGTAGATTCGCTTATTGCTCATCATCACGAGCACCTAAAAGCACTGTTAAATGCTTGCGAGCAACCTCAAACGGTCGTAGAGCTATTACCGGTTATGTTTAAGCGCAAGCTCTCTAGTCGCAACATGGTGTTTGCAGTAGCAGAGTGTTTGTCTCACCTTAATTACTTGCTTAATGAAGGAGTCATTTCGCGGACGTTAAACAGCAAGGGTGTGTATACATTTAAAGCCTGTGAAGTAAAAAAGCTTGCTTGTTAGTTCAGTCAGAGGACATACAAACAGAGTGAGGATTAACAACGTCTTACTCTGTACTGGGCTATCTGTGTTCTAGGCCGTTTGAGAATTTTCCGCTTCGTTTTCTTTATTCTCTTCATTATCTTCACTGGACGGGGGCTGTGCTGCAGGTTGTTTCGGAATGGTGATCTCTACCACGGTTCCTTTTGCCTCTTTGCTGCTAATAGATATTTTACCTTGATGTTGTTCAATGGCGGTGTAAGCCACAGAAAGGCCCAGCCCTTGGCCTTGCCCTTCGGGCTTTGTAGTAAAGAAGGGTTCAAAGACTCGCTTTAGATGTTTTGTAGGAATACCGCAACCCGAGTCCAGTATTTTGATGGTCACCAACGTAGGTGAATCGAGCACAGTGAGTTTAATAAAGCCCCTATCTTCTATGGCCTGTGCTGCATTTATCATGACGTTCATTAGCACCTGTTTCAGCGGCCCAGGGTTTCCCATTACCTCCACTTTCTCTAATTCACATTCAAATTTATATTGGGGCGTGCTGTACTGGGCGGAAATAAGCGTGATCAGCTGGTGACACACGGCGCAGATATCTACTATCTGCACGCCTTCAGTAGTCTCCAGCGAAAAGTTCTTAAGGTTTTCGACGATGTCTTTTACGCGGGTAAGACCGTCTGTAGACTCGGCAATTAGCTCAGTAATATCGTCCTTTAACAAGTCGTAGTGATTAGACTCAAACAGTGCGTCAATCTGCTCTTTAAGTTCGTCGGTGAAGTGTTCGAGTTGCCCCTTAACGCCATCACAAATCGCAATAAGGTGAGTTGCGTATTGCTCAAGTGTATTGAGGTTAGCGCTCACAAAACCAATAGGGTTATTAATTTCGTGGGCTATCCCCGCCGCGAGCTGACCAGTAGAAGCCATTTTCTCTGCTTGAATAAGCTGGCTTTGTGCGGTATCGAGTTTGCGAATTAACTTTTTTTGCGCTTCGTGTTCTTTTTTCAGCGCTTCTGAAAGCTTTTGCTGGGCTCTAAAATAGCTAGCTTGGGCGGTCACATCTTGCAGAAAAATACACGCCAATTTTTGCCCTGTGTTTTTGTCTTTAATGGGCAAGATTTCCATGTTTTGATACATCTGTGTTTCTTCACCCGTTATAGGGCGAGAGCTCTTAAACGGAAAGATGTGGGGGCGTTGTTCCCAATAGCTAAAGCTAGGATGCTGCAGTACAAAAACTGACTTTAGTCTACGTTTTAGAAACTTACCTTGTCCTTGAAATAACTCAACAACTGGCGTTTCTTTATAGCAGTCGCGCATATTGTGAGGAAGTCGATCTAAAAAGAAGTCGTTTAGATAAACAACCTTAAAGCTCTCATCGACTATACCAATTCCGACAGGTAATTTACCTACCAGTTGTTCAAACATTATGCGAGTAACTCATCCAATGTGTCTTTCATGCGTGCAAGAGATTCATCGTCTAAGCAGAAAACAACGCGCATGCTAAACGACGAGATCGCGATAATAAACTGCACTTCCATCACTAAGCTGTGCTGCCATTGCAACTCATCGAAGTTCGCTTTATCGGGCAAGAATAACGTGGGCATGTTCAAGTTAGTGGTAAGCTCCAACTGGTCGGAAAGACCAGCCAAACACGCACCTGCCAAAATGTTACAAAGCTCCAAGATAATCTCTTGAATGTCTTCTTTGCTTAATGGTTCATCGTAATCCATTAACGTTGCGACCTCACTCAATCCAGCTTGAGATAGCACAGACATCACTTCGCCGTGTACGTCGCCTAAAAAAGACTGACGGGTATAGAAAGCGTCTTCGGTTTCAAATAAGAGACTGTAAAGCTGGGTGGGAGTAACCGCTGAGATTTTTGGGATAGAAATATCAATTTTGGTTTCAATTAACTGCGCAAGAGAGTTAGCCGCTTGCCCCATGGAAATATTTAGGAGTTCTTGAAGGGCATCTCTTTGCTCTTCGTCTAGTGGTAGTACAATGCTCATAGATACCCCAACTCAAACAACGACATTGCTAATTCTTCTTTATCAAGCGGTTTGCGTAAAAAGCGCTTTGCCCCCAGAGACATGACAATTTTCTGTTTTTCTGGCTGAAAGTCAGCGCTAATCACAATTACATTTGGGGCGTCGGGCCTTTGGTGCAAGAATTCCAACACACCAACGCCGTCAACTTCTGGCATGGTTAGGTCTAAAAGTACCAATGCAAATTCACTTTCTGACAGCGCATTTATGGCTTCTTGCCCGTTTGTTGCTTCGGTGATGTCATACTCTAAATCTTGCGGAAGTGAGCGAATCACACTACGCCTCGACAACTTAGAATCATCAGCTACTAATACAGAAATTGACATTTACAGCCTCCTAGAGCGGCATTTAATGCGATGCCTTTTTAGTAAAGTATGTGCAACTTTAGCGTTACTGCAACAATACCGTAAAAATTTTCCAATCAGCGTATTCTTTGAGCAGTGGCGCTTTAAAATGAGTATATGACAGAAGTGACTTTTATGCGTATTAGACTTTTAGTTGAAAATGACTAGGAGAGTAAACGAGGAAGTAGCAGAAAATTTAAGTCTATAAGTAGCGAGGTGTGCATCGGCCGACAATGCACACCCTTGCAGCTAAGTATTTTGCATAGTGTACATTTTTTCAAGTGCACTGGGCATGGCTTCAACATAGCGTTTTACATCGCCAATTTTTCCCATACTTACGCGAGACCAGTTGTCGTACGTACGGTAGATTCCTCTAATCAGCACGTCCTGTTCAGCCATGGCTTGGCGGAAGTACTCTGCGTTGCCGTCACCTAAATTAACAAAAATAAAGTTAGTACTAGAAGGTAGCGCTGTCAATCCATTTGCTTTTACTGCGTCCATAACCATAGATTTACCTTCATAAATTTTCTCTTTAGAGAAAGTTAAAAAGGCATCGTCATTGTAGCTGGCGATAGCCGCGGCAAGGCCTGCTTGATTCAATGTATAGCCGCCCATGCCATAGCGATTGATCCACTCAGTGTTTTCCTCTGATGCGATTAAATAGCCCACGCGCATACCTGCTAAGCCATAAATCTTTGAGAAGGTTCTCGCTACAATGAGATTATGACCAGCTTTAACGAGCGGAATCATTGAATGCTTAGGAGGCTCATCGATAAGCTCGTTATATGCCTCATCGACCAACACCAGTGTTTTTTTAGATGCTTTTATGCAGAATTCGCGAAGCTTATTCGGATCGAGCACTTTTCCCGTTGGATTGTTCGGGTTACAAATGTGCACCATACCAATAGAGTCGTCTATTGCGGCGTACATGGCATCAAGGTCAATATCAAGCTCTGCCGTATTAGCAACTCTCACTATTTCTGGCGCACCTTGTTTTTCAGGTGCTTTAGACGTGGTGTCCCAAAAAAGGTCCGGGCCCAGAATTTTTCCGTTCTTGCTGGCCGCAAGGGCGGCGTAGGAAAGAATAGGGCTTGAACCGGCGCTTAAAGAAATGTGCTTTCGAGTAATGCCATAGCGCTCGGCAATCATATCCAATAGTGTCATAGCGGCGGGATAAGCATAGTAGGCTCCACCTTCCGCCGATGCTTTTGCGATAGCGTCTAGCGCTTTCGGGCTCGGCCCAAACGGGTTTTCATTGGCATTGAGCTTTGCAACCCCAGGCTTTGGTCCATACATAACAGACGATGGGGAAGCGCTTGCGCTAACAGATTGGGCGCTCACAAGGTGACTTATGCCACTCGCACCTATTGCTGACGCTGCAACTGTGCCACCAATAAACAAGCGTCTTGAACGTTTATAACTCACGGGTTGTCTCCTTCTTCTTTTAAATGGCTTTATAGAACATTGCGCTAGAAACAATGACGAGATAGATGCCAAATAAGCGCTTTAGCTTCTTTTCACTGAAGTTGTGTGCCATTTTGGCTCCGATTGGAGCGGTAAAGATTGCCCCAATACTGATAGCAATAAGCGCAGGTATATTGATGTAGCCAATAGTGCCTACCGGCAACGAGGCGGTTTCAGGGTGCTTCATAAACAAAAAGCCAATGGCACCTGGAAGCCCGATAAGAAAGCCGACGCCTGCGGCGGTCGCGACAGCCTGTTGAATGGTGCGCTGGCACATCACCATAGTGATTACTGTTGGCGTGCCACCACCTATGCCAAGCAGAGCAGAGAAACCACCCAGAACAAACGCTAAAACTGCTTTGCCAATTCCTTTAGGCATATCGAAAACAAGCCCGGGCCTTACAACGAACTCAGGAAAGAGGAAATACACGGAGTAAAGTAGAACACCTGCAGCAAACACGACCGTTAAACCATTGGCGCTGGAGTTGTTTGCGATGAGCAGCCCGCCACCAACGCCAAGAATAAGCCAAATACTCCACGAGCGAAGAATGTCAAAATCCACCGCACCTTTAGCGCGATGCGCCATCACTGACCGAGCGCTTGATACCACAATGGATGCCAATGATGTTCCGATGGCTACCTTAACGAGGGCTTCTGATGGAGGAGTAAAAAACGGAAAAACAGCGAGAAGAGCAGGCACGACAACAAATCCCCCGCCATTACCAAACAGACCTGCCGTGATACCTGCAATGGCACCAGTTATACACAAAGTAACTACAAACCACAGTAGCTCTATTTCCATTTGCTTTTTACTCCGCATGAAACAGCTTTAAACATGAATGACCTTTTAAGTTTTTCTTATATACAGTTAACTACATACACAAACACCGACTTATGTCGGTGTTTGCAAGGAGCCAGTTAAAAACGGGCTGCAAGTCGGGTGTAGTAATATCCTCCCTGCCAATCAACCACCGAGGCAGAGTCATAGACTTCACCGCAACAGGCGTCGCCGTTAGTACTTACATCTGGGTAATTGTCGAAGAGATTTCTTACCCCCACTGACAGGGTGAGGTTTTCGTTAATAAGGTAGGAGCCCTCTATATCGAACATATATTCGTCACCGAAGGTTTGAATATTTGTGGCGTTTACCCCGTCATCGCTTCCCGCATTTTCGTATTCGCCAAAATAGCTAAGACGCGCAACGGCAGACCACACGTCGTAGCTGTGAGTGACCGAGAACACTCCACGCATTTCGGGACGGCCATTTTCAAAGTCGAACTGATCCTCAGCGTTCAAGTATTCACTCGGATCAGAATCGAACTCTGTTTTGTTGTAATTTACAGAGCCGGTTAGCACGGTTGCGCCATACCTCGATTCCATCTTGTAAGTAGCAACAACGTCCACGCCTTCGGTTACGGTATCGAAAGCGTTTTGGAAGAAGAACACACCACCAATAGACTCGGCGCCAGAAACATTGGCACCTGCTAGGGCTAGATAGTTTTGGTATGCGTCATAACCGTCTGCTTGAGGGTCGGTAACGACAGTGGTGGAAACATCTCGGGTAGACACAGAGTAAAGGCGGTCTTCAAGCTTGATGTTGTAGTAATCAACAGTGAGCGTTAAGTCGCCATAGTTCGCAGTCATGCCCAGCGTAAAGTTGGTCGATTTTTCGGGTGAAAGCTCGTTGGCACCAAGCGCCTGCGCTACTTCGCCGCCGGCTGGGAACAGACCTGTTGCTACTGGGAAGCCATCGGGCAGACGTGTAGATACGTTGGTGGTGCCTTGCTGACCTGGAGTAGGAGCTCTAAAGCCAGTGCCAAAAGACGACCTAAAGCCTACTTCATCACTAAACTGATAGAACCCTGCTACTTTGTATACTACTTCTGAGCCAAAATCAGAATAGTCTTCATAACGCAGCGCAGCCTGAGCAAACAGCTCGTCTGTAATGTCACCAGAGATATCCGTGTATACCGCATATGAGTCACGCTCGTATGAGCCCGAATAGTCTGGTGAATAGCCAGGGAAGCCGTTGGAGCCAACGCCTACAACAGTATAAACGGCGTCTACTCCAGCGAATCCATCATCTTCAACCCCATCGTCGTTACTGTCAGCACTGGTGTAGTTGGCACAATTCAGAGTTGAACCGTTAGCAATGACAGCAGCGCCCAGTGCCGTAGTAGTGTAGTCGTCGTTACAAAACTCCCAAGGGTCGGATGTGGCGTAAGAGCCTGCAAAATAGGAACTTAGCTCGCCTTCAGATATTTCGTATGACTCGTCTAAGTAACTTGCACCGAAGGCAAGAACATACTGGTTCAAGTCATAGGTGAAGTCAGCTTGAATCTGTGTTTCTTCGTTGGTTAAGTCACCCGGCTTAAATGAAGTAGGTGACTCGTTACCCAGTGACGGGTTAATGGTATTGGCTAGTGTGTAAGAGATTTCATTATTGCCGTAACGACCACTGATATCATAAGTAAGGTCGCCCGACATGCCCTTAACACCACCAACAAATGAGTAGTCAGTCACATCACCGAAGAAACGAGGCGTGAAGCCACCAGGGAAGAACTCTAGCGGGTTCCAGATTGAACCGTCCTCAAGTCGAATGTCTTCAATGGTGCCATTGCCTGGATAGCGATAATAGAATGAACCGTCACCTTCACTTTCTGAATAGTTACCGAATGCGTAGAGTTCAAGTTCACTGGATAGTGCGTAACCGGCGTTAAAGAAAACACGCGTCCCGCTTGTATTTGGTTGCCCCCATGGTTGGACTACGTCTGAACCATGAACGCTGTTGGCCATGGCCGTAGCATCAGCGATGTATTGATCTGACTGGTCATCCACACAGAACCATGGCTCACAATATTGCTCACCGCGAAAGGTGGCTTCGCTGTCAGAATATTCGGCTGAAATACTGAAAAAGCCATCGTCGCCTAACGCGAAACCTTTATTCCCAGTAACGGTAATTTGATCGCCATCTCCTTCGTAGTAGCTGCCGTAGTCGGCAGTGAACGAGCCGCCTTCGGTGTTATTTTTTAATTGAAAGTTGATAACACCTGCAATGGCATCTGAGCCATATTGCGCAGCTGCACCGTCGCGCAACACTTCAACACTTTGAATTGCTGCGGTTGGAATTGTTGCGATGTCTGGCCCCTGTGTGCCAGAACCGCCAATTGAAACAAGCGCGGCCCTGTGACGACGTTTAGAGTTAACCAAAACAAGCGTTTTGTCGGTGGGCATACCTCGAAGCGTTGCTGGACGGATAAACGTTCCGCCGTCGGAAATGGGTTGACGGCCTACGGAATAAGAGGGAACGAGTGTCATAAGGACATTGTTCATATCGGTAAACGCAACGGCTTCAACGTCTTCGGCGGTGAGTACATCAACCGGTACAGGAGAGCTGGTTACTGAACGCGGTGCACCGCGGGCACCAACAACGGCAATGCGTTCTAGGTCTTTGGCTTCTGTGGTTTCTTCAGTCACTTCTTGCGCCTGTACAAGCAATGAAGTAGTGAAAAGTGTTAATCCGGTAAGTGCGTAACGTACTGCAGTGTGGAGCTTTTTCTGTTTCATTTGTGTTCCCAATCGTGCTTATTGCTACTTAGTTTTGTGGGTGTGGATTATTAAAATCTGCACTCTTTTTAGGCACGCACGAGCACTACTTTGATGCGAGAAGCATCTTGTTATTGTTGTCTAGCAACTCGTGTACAAGAACAAGGCTAAAAACTCTTTGGCTTTGCAGGAAGAAAGAAGATTATTCAGGGGTATAAGAAAAATATTGAGCCGTCTCACAGGGCGCTAATTTAATGCTATTAGACTTAAGTATGGGGGAAGACAAGATTTTCATGCCCCACTGCTTTTAGCCCATTTTTACAATTTTGCTTCATATAACTTAATGGAATGGCATATTCGTTGCTGCCATCTTCGTTAAACCGTTCCCGTTCTAGAACTCACCACCTTTGTAAGGAGGGCAAGTGCATTCAAAACAGCTGCATTATTTTGTTATGACTGTGCGTAAGGGTAGTATTGCTGCGGCGGCGAGAGCATTGGATATCGCTCAACCCGCCATTAGTCAGCAGTTGGCAAGTTTAGAAAGAGAGATGAAAGCGACGCTGCTTGAAAGAAGTTTTTCGGGAGTAAACCTAACATCGGCGGGCGAAGTTTTTTATAAACATGCATTAAAGCTGCTAACCGAAATAGACAACGTTAAGGCCGCATTGGAAGCCTTTCAAACTGGACAAAAGAAGGTAGTAAAAATAGGAATGCTACCGTCAATCGGCAATGTGCTTTCTTTACCGCTGCTCACGGAGATAACGGCGAACCATAAAGGGCTCAAAGTCGAAATCAGCACTGGACCGTCTTACACCATTAATGATTGGCTTGAGTCAAAGCAGGTGGATGTTGCGCTTACTTATCAGCAAGCTGTCGACCCTAAATTCATGCGAGTCACACCGCTAATTCAAGAAGATCTTCATTTGGTTTTTTCTGCCTCCTCATCGTGTGAACAATACGCCAAGCTTCGAGATAGAACGACGATCCGTTTTTGGGAAATCAGTGAATTACCTTTGCTGTCACCGGGTAACAAAGATGCATTGGGTCAACTAATTGCTGACTATGAAAAAGCAACGGGCGTTAGTTTGCAGCACGACTTGGCTTATTCTGGACAACTCATGACTGGCCTTAGGCAAGTTATGCAGGGAGAAGGCGTGATGATCCTTCCTACATCAGCTATTTTTCATTTAAAGGAGTCTGGCCTAGTTTCATCACTGAAAATAACACAGCCAGAAATGCAGCGTACTGTACTCGCTGCGACAAACAAAAGTGCCAAGACGCTGCTAGATAGCAGTCCGATCATTGATATTCTCAGAAAAGTAGTGGCTCAAGAAAACGCACTGAAACACTGGTGCGGTACGTTAGAATTTGCCGCTTCATCGTTCATAGCGCAACCTGCATAGCACTGTGCCAACACAAAATGATGCTAAATCTCGCGTACGACGAGAATAATGCAACCCGTTAAGTGCAAAAGAGCACTTGGTTAATCGTTCTGGGGCAGTTCAATATCAACAAGCACAGGTAAATGATCTGACAAGATTCGAGTTTTCGCATTTTTTAGTTTTCTGCACGCTTTTACCTTGATGTCGTCAGACACCCATACTCTATCAAGTGCAAATACAGGAAAGTGGCTTGGAAATGTTGCCCCCACTTTTTGCTGTAATAGCAATTCGTTAAGTGCTTTAAACGCTTTTGAGAAAAACTGCCACTCGTTGAAATCACCGGCTAGAACTAGAGGGATTTGCTTCTCTTTCATCTTCAAAGAAAGGTGTTCATGAAGCAAAGAAAACTGTGAGCGACGTTCTAGCTTCTTAAGCCCCTTATGGGTATTCACAACCGTAAGGGGGGTCTTCTCTGTCTTGAGCTCTACAATCTGAACATTTCTAGGCTGTCGCCCGTTTTGGCTGACATCCAGTGTATCGTGCGCTAATACGTCAAAGCGAGTTAGGATGGCGTTGCCATACCAGCCATCAGATTCCCTAATGGCTGGTGATGGAATGAGCTTAAACGTGTTTTCAGCGCAGATATCTTTAACGTCCTGTGCTGTACTTCGCTCAGAGGGACGAGTATCCATTTCTTGCAGCAGCACCACGTCGGCGCCACTGTTTGCCAAGAATTGCCCTATGCGTTTGTAATCGTGCTTTTTGTCTCTACCTATTCCGCTGTGAATGTTGTAGGTCACTATGCGGCACATTTCTCTACCTCATCTTTGTCACTATTATCACTGGCAGTATCTTGATTCCCCGACTCCTTCCGAGCTTGGTAGTAGCGGGCAAATTTTTGCGAGCCCCAAATCATAAGGCCCCATAAAACGATACCGCCAACTAAATAGCTAATGGTTTCCACAGAAGGGTTTTGCCAAATTTGTGCTATCGAATCACCCACAAGCCCTTTCGCAATCATGGGCGGGAACATGCCTAAAAATGTCCCTACTAAAAACTGGAAAATGCCAATAGATGAGATACCCGCTACCAAATTCACCAAACTAAAGGGCGCTACAGGCAACATTCGAATGGCCGCGACGCCAACGATACCGCTACGCTTTAGTTTTTCATCAACGGCAGCTACCTTTGGACCACCAATTTTTCTAAGCCCCGCGTTGCCAGATAGCTTGCCTATTCCAAACATGATTGCAGAGCTCATTAGTGCTCCCATGATGCCGTAGATGGGCCCCCATATAGGGCCAAAAATAGCAGCCACAGCAAGTGACAGTACTGTGACCGGGAAGAATAAAACGCCGCCGACCACATAAACCAGCAACACGGTAGGCAGAGCAAAGTAGGTTCCACGACTTTTCTCTAGAAAGGCGTTAATGCTGTCGGAACTTAACCATGGTATGGACTGGCTAGCCCAAAACATAAGCCCGCCAAGAACAGCAATGATGGCAAGACCAATCAAAATCATAATACTGCGACGTCTTGGGTTACGTGCAGGCATAGCAGCTCCATCAAAGGTTGGCACTGAAATAAGGGGTTCTTCAGGGTCAGATAACGCTCTGAACACATTCTTAACGGATTGTTCGGTAAACACCTCATCGCGAACTTCGGTAAGTACGTAGCCGTGTGCTATCTGATCCTGCATTAATGCTTCAACCGGATATTCATTGTTGAATAACGCTGGCATTGCATCAATATCGCGTCCCGTGTGCTCTGCGAGTAAGTCGTTTCTCACTTGCTCAATACACGCCTGATTGTCCTTAGTGTTACCGAACAACACCGTGTCGATTTCGGTGTCTAGCGTCATTGAGCGATTACTCAAGTTTGATGACCCGATAACAAGGTATTTGTTATCGATGGTCATCACTTTGGAGTGGATGCGCTTGTATGCCTTGCGGCCTTGCATGTCTTCAATTGAAGAATAAGTCAGTTTTACTCGCTTAGGGTCAATCCCTTTTTCTAAAATTTCCTTGAATTCTATGCGGCTTGCCCAAAATGCTTCGCATTCAAACTTACCTTTTGGCTCGTAGGAACTTACGATAATGACCGAAAGATTAGGTTTCAGTTTGAGCTGCTTATTCAGCGCTTCAGCGATCTCCTGACGCGTTGTAAATTGATTCTCAATGTAGATTACAGACTCTGCTTCACCGATAAGATCAAGCAGCATATGACGTACCTCTTGAGCAGGCTCGACCTCATCCATAAATGGAATTGTTCTGGCAAGTGCACACTCTACGTCTTCAAAAAGGGGAGGATAATCTTGTGGCCAAGCATCAGGCAACGGGGCATTTTCATCAATGCGTGCGTCCTCGCGGATATCAATAGGTGAAGAGTCAGCCACACGCTGCCACCTCCATCGAACTAATTTTGAAAAGTCGGCTACTACAGGTCCACTTGAGACCATTTGCACATCATGAAGAGGACCATACTCCCCATCAGGCCCATCACGCTCTTCTGAAACTACGGGATGGTCACGAGTATCCCAGCGGTTAGTGGATACATCCATTCCACCTGAGAATACGAGTTCATCATCGATAACCACAATTTTTTGGTGCTGACTTCCGCCCATCGGAATCGTGTCATCGAGCTCGGTTTGCACATTGTCTGGAGTTTTTTCTTCCCACACTTCCTTTGCCCACATTTCGCGCTGCGCGAAAAAGGCTAGTGATGAGTCCCAACGTAGCAGGTAAATTTTAATGTCAGGATTTTGCTCAGCTTTCCACTTAAGTAAATCACTTATTACGCTCGGCGCTTCACTGTTCGCTTCGTCGTCGCCTCGCAGCAAGCGAATGCGGCTATCTATATCCCATCCAACAATGAAGATACTGTGCTTAGCTTTAACGATAGAGCTGTGCAAGGCTTTATAATAGTTTCCGCAATCTATCAAAGGTGTAGAAAAGCGAGCCTTGCTCTCTACCCAACAGTTTTGACCGGGTTGAAATACACTCTTTCCTGATTGCATGTGACTTTTCCTATTTATTCATTTTTCACTATTTGTATTCTGTTGCAGAATTTGTACCTCTATAAAACGTAAGAGCTAAAAATGTAAGTAAATGATTTTTATAGATAATTAGAGTTTTTGAGCTCGTGTGTAAGATGTATCAGTTCGCAATGTGTAATATTTTCACTGTGAAACGAGTTTAATATTCACAGTTGGAAAAACAGGGAAAGATCTTCTATATAACTTAAAAAATTTAATGAGAAGGTCTAGATAAATGAAGTTTTTTTCAAAGGAAAATGCGGCGAAACAGGCGCTTGCTCAATCAATCTTGGCTGTAGTTACCATAGATGAAAAAAACAACATTACGTTTTACAACGATGCCGCTCAAAAGTTATGGGGCTATACGCCAAACGAGGTACTAGGCAAAAATATCAAACTATTGGTTCCCCACGAACACAAAGCAAATCACGACAATTACGTTAATTCTCATCGACAAACAAATGTTAATAAAATCGTTGGCAGCTCGCGAGAAGTCGAATTAGAAACAAAAAGTGGGGAGCGAATTTGGGTTCAGCTTGCTTTATCTCAGGTTATTGTTGCAGGAAAGAAGCACTACACCGCTTTCGTTCGAGACGTTACAGAAGAGCGAGAGTCTCGCGAAATAGTGGAGCAAACATTAGAGCAAGCGTTAGATGCTGTGGTGTGTATCGATGAAAACAACAACGTAACCTTGTTCAACGCATCCGCTGAGAAGCTATGGGGATACACAAGAGATGAAGTAATTGGCCAAAATGTGAAGATGTTAGTGCCTCAGGCGATTCAAGCGAACCACGATAACTATGTCAACGCAAATAGAGAAACAGGCCAAGACAAAATTGTCGGAACCAGCCGCGAAGTTAAAGTGGAGCGGAAAGACGGTAAAAGCCTGTGGGGCAGGCTGTCTTTGTCTAAAGTAAGGCTGGCTGACCGAACCCTCTACACAGCATTTATTAAAGATGTAACAGAAGAAGTAGAGCAGCGAGAGTTACAACGTATGCTTTCGCTGGTTGCCAACGAAACAGACAATGCCGTCATTATATCTGATGCAGATGGTCTCATAGAGTACGTTAATAACGGGTTTTACCGGTTGACGGGGTGGGAGCTGGACGAAGTAAAAGGCAAGAAACCTGGATCATTTTTACAAGGTGAGGAAACCGATCAACGTACTGTGGATGTGATACGACAAAAAATTAAAAACCGCGAAGCATTTTATGATGAAATTCTTAACTATAGAAAGGACGGTACACCTTACTGGACTTCACTATCAATAAACCCCGTTTTCAAAGAAGAAAAACTCGTTAACTTTATCGCGGTTCAGGCTGATATTACTCGTGTTAAGCAAATGGCTTTAGATTTTACTAACAAATTAAAAGCTATAGGCAGTGCACTTGTTCTTCTTGAAATGAAGCCTAATGGTGAAGTCGTTGAGGCAAACAAACTACTACGCGACACATTGAACGGGGTAATGAGCTCTGAATCATTTGCAAATGAGGTAATGAATAGTCTTTCTGCAGAGGACAAGTCTACTCTAGAGAGCGCTGGTTTTGTTTCAAAAATTACTGAGTTTCAAATGGCTGGGCGTTATCTTGCCTTTGACGCGAGAATCAGCGCACTTAAGAACTTCAACGGGCAAGTAACACGTTATGTCTTTTTTGCCGTTAATATCACCTCTAGAAAACAAGCGGTGAACGATACTCAAGATTCTATGAAAGAGCTACTGGTTACCAGCCAGACTATAAGTAATATAGTGGGCACAATTAATTCTATTTCTGAGCAAACTAATTTGCTAGCGCTAAATGCAGCGATAGAAGCGGCACGAGCAGGTGAAATGGGAAGAGGGTTTGCGGTTGTGGCTGATGAAGTACGAACGTTAGCAGGTAACTCCCAGTCCTCATCCAATGAAATTGACAACTTAGTTAAAACGACAGTGTCAAAAATTGAGGAACTGGCGCAGCTCATCCAGAAAATAGATGGGTAGCAAAAAGTAAAAAGCCTTGGCAATGTTGCCAAGGCTTTAGCATTCTCATTAAGTCACGTTGTTAAACGTGAGGCAACAAATGTCTTAGAAGCGATACTCAACACCAATACTGGCTTGCTTAAGATCGGTTTCAAAGTCGGTGTCGTCGAGGTCATCAAACGCTTCGTCTGCATCAAGCTCTGTATCATAAACAGTGTACTCGGCGTTTACTAAAAAGTTACTAGTAATCGCGTAGCTTAGACCTGCGCCTACAAACAAGCTTTCGTCATCGTTATCACGTGAAACACCAGCAAAGTTATACTCGGTTTCTGACCAAAGTTGACCTGCTTTCGCGTAGAGAGAAAAACGCTCTGTTAATGGAAGAATACCCTTGATCGCCGCGGTGTAGCCGTCTGTTTCAGCACCTGCAAGGTCGTTACCGTAATCACCAAAATCGATGTAACCACCTTCAATTGCAATCCACTCATTGAATTTATATCCAACAAGGCCTTGCCAAACATCTTTGTCATCGTCAAAGTCATCTTCACCTTCAACGCGTAGGTAACCGTAATTACCACCTACATAAAAACCACTGTCTTTTGCTTCAATTTGATTTGATTGAGCATGCGCACCGAATGAAGCCATAGCACTGATAGAGGCAACAGCTGCAAGTCCGGTAAGTGTCTTAAGTGTGTTTTTCATAAGTTCATCCTCATTACTTCTTTAACATTCCATCGACTTCTTATCTGAAGTTAATGCGTCTTTAATTGCATCATCTCTGTATCAATTGCTGTGCCATGGTAGAAATTGCAGAAGGTATTTCAATTAGATGAAAACTTTACATAAACCGGCACTTTTTAGTTGGTTATTTAGCCGCTTATAGAAAGTATGGAAAAGTTTCACTCTTCAAGAAGCGAAAAAATTTCCCAATCTCTGAAAGAGATTCACAGATCCAGCTCATTTTCCGCATTACATAGTTCTACTGAGCGACAGTCGATTACGTCATAAAGTGAACTGGGTTCTTAACATATTGAAATTAATAAACTTTTCATTGATTGGGTTTTCTAATCAGTTGAATTCATTTTATCAACTGTAAATATTCTCTAAGCCTGTCTATCTTTTAACTGCTTATGAGGTAAACAAAATGTTAACAAATTAGTGGTGTGATTCGCACTCACGCTTTGGTAACTACAACAAACTCAGACGGGAAAAGACCATGACTATAAACAGGTTTAAAAAAACCACAGTATCAGTACTTGTTGCCCTATCGCTTGGTGCAACAGGGGCTATTGCCAACGATCAAATTAGTAAGCCTGCTGGTGCTAAAGGCACGGGCACTGCTAAAGCTTTTCAAGCGAAAAATAATCAATTTTGGTGGCCTGATCAGCTCGATCTCTCTCCGTTAAGAGATCACGATAATCGCTCAAACCCACTAGGTGATGATTTCAGTTATGCAAAGGCATTCGCTAAGCTAGATCTCGACCAAGTAAAAAAAGATGTTAATGAGCTACTCACTACTTCTCAAGATTGGTGGCCGGCCGACTTCGGAAATTATGGTCCTTTCTTCATTCGACTTTCATGGCACAGTGCAGGTACCTATCGTACGCTAGATGGTCGTGGCGGTGGTGACGGTGGTCAAATGCGTTTTGATCCGCTGAACAGCTGGCCAGACAACGGAAATCTTGATAAAGCGCGTCGCTTGCTTTGGCCTATTAAGCAAAAGTACGGTGAAAGTTTATCTTGGGGCGACTTAATGATCCTTGCGGGTACCGTAGGCATGGAAAACATGGGCTTTGACACCTATGGATTTGCGGGTGGTCGTACCGACGACTGGGAACCTGACATGGTTTATTGGGGCCCAGAAGTGGAAATGCTTGCGAGCGATCGTGAAGAGCGCGACGGTAAGCTTCAGCGTCCGTTGGGGGCAACGCACATGGGCTTGATCTATGTTAACCCTGAAGGCCCTAAAGGTGTGCCTGATCCGATGGGATCTGCGAAAAATATTCGCACTGCATTCGGCCGTATGGCGATGAATGATGAAGAGACCGTTGCGCTAATAGCGGGTGGTCATACATTTGGAAAAATGCACGGCGCACACAAGCCTGCTGATTGTTTAGAAGCTGAGCCAGGTGGTGCAGGCCTAGAAGAGCAGGGACTAGGTTGGAAGAACAATTGCGGTAAAGGCAATGCAGAAGACACAGTAACGAGCGGTTTGGAAGGTGCTTGGACACAGCTACCTACTAAATGGACGAGCCTATATCTCCAAAACTTATTGGGCTTTGAGTGGAAGCAAACTCGCAGTCCTGCCGGCGCTATCCAGTGGGTCCCTACCGATGAATCGCTTCATAAATCAGTACCAGATGCGCATGTAGAAGGTAAGAAAAATCCTCCTGTGATGACTACAGCTGACTTGGCGCTTAAGTATGATCCAGAGTATCGAAAAATTGCCGAGCGCTTCTTAGCGGATCCTAAGGAGTATCAAACGGCGTTTGCCAAAGCGTGGTTCAAGCTAACTCACCGCGATATGGGTCCTAAGGCACGTTACTTGGGTAACGATATCCCAGAAGAGAACTTCATCTGGCAAGATCCAGTGCCTAAAGCTGACTATAAAGCGATCTCTGATAAAGACGTTAAGAAACTTAAAGCTGACATCTTAGACAGTGGTTTAACCGTTCAGCAACTTGTGAAAACAGCATGGGCGGCAGCGTCTAGCTTCCGAGCATCTGATTTACGCGGTGGAGCGAATGGTGCTCGTATTGCCCTTGAACCGCAAATGAATTGGGAAGCCAATGAGCCTGAAACCGTTCAAGCCGTTGTTTCTAAGCTTAAAGAGATGCAAGAAGACTACAATTCACGCATGTTTTCTAAGAAGAAAGTGTCTCTTGCTGACCTCATTGTGATTGGCGGCGCGGCAGCAATTGAAAAAGCAGCGGCAGATGCTGGCGTCAAGGTTACTGTGCCAGTGGTTCCTGGTAGAACTGATGCTACCCAAGAGCAAACAGACGTTAATTCGTTTTCATTGTTAGAGCCAACAGCCGATGCGTTTAGAAACTATTACAACGCAGAAGCTAGCTATCGTTCGCCAACCGACATGCTGGTAGACAAAGCCGATCAGCTTAATCTAACAGTACCAGAAATGACTGTTTTGCTTGGTGGTTTGCGTTCATTGGGAGCAAACACAGGTGGCACTAGCCACGGTGTATTTACTGACAAAGTAGGCACGCTTAACAACGATTTCTTCGTAACGCTTCTTGATATGGGCGTTAAGTGGAGAAAAACAGATAACCCGTCGGTATATGAAGGTGTAAACAGAACTACTGGTGAAGTTATGTATACAGGTACGCCTGTAGACCTGGTCTTTGGATCAAACAGTGAGCTGCGTGCAGTGGCCGAAGTTTATGCCTACGACAACGCGAAAAGCCGTTTTGTTAAAGACTTCGTCGACGCTTGGACCAAAGTGATGACGCTAGACCGTTTCGATTTACGTCACGATCTAAACGCCAGCTTGGGTAAATAGATGCGGTATAACTGCTATCGCGAATTAGCTTAACAACTAATTTTCAATAGACATAAAAACTAAAAGGGCGCTTCCGCGCCCTTTTTAATTGATTTCTATAAGTTGTGTTATGAATTCTTAAAGTGATTAAAACGCCCGCGAGACCATCGCAAACCCATCTTTAATTCGATACACTGAACCTTTATTTTTCGCTTCTACAGACAATTACCACAATGGCTAGTCTTCAACGAACGTTGGTCAATTTAGAAATGCTAAGCGACGATATTAATGCACTTCACGTCGACGCACTTAATACGCACGCCCACATTAAGCTTTTACACAATGTGTTGAATGAGCTAGAGAACGCCGAGCAATTTGTTGCCTTAGAAACAGAGGCCAGTTTCCAAAAGTCGTTATCTGGCTCACTGTTTGAGAACATATTTGAACGAAAGCGTATGGTAGGTGTTTACATAAAGCTGGTGGGCTATGTTATTACAGCGTGGGAAGCGACCAATAAAGCGAATGCAATCATCAGTGAAAACTTCGATTCAAGTGCCGATAAGCGATTGGAGTTACTGCAGGTAAAAGCAATAAAAGCCAAATCTCAATTAAAAACTGTAGCGTCAGCGATGGGCAAAGAAGACTATGCAAAGTTTGTCCAGACGTTAGGTCTGTCTGCCCAAGAGTGGCAATGGGATACACTCCGCGCTAGGTTTTAGCCAGCGCGAAGGTATGACCGAAAGCGCTCATGTCATGAGCGAGTTTAGCTACGGTGTGGTATTTCGAATACCAATGCCTTGTTCGTTGATAACTCTTACTTCGCGTTGAGGGAACGGTATTTCAATGTTGTGCTCGCGTAATGTTTCAAACACAGTAAGCAGCAAATCGCCACCCACGCGGTTTTTACCATCGTCCACACCTTCCATCCAAAACTCAACGAACATGTTAACGCCAGAGTCGCCAAAGCTATCTATTTCACAGTCAGGCAGCTCTTCAAATGGAACATCATCGCCACTGATCACCTGCGGATGTTCCGATACTGCCTCTTTAATAATCTCTACCATCGCGCGGATATCAGTTTTATAGGCGACAGAAAAGTCGATGCGGTAACGTTGTTTTTGGTTTTTGTGTGTCCAGTTTATTAGCAAGGAGCTGATAAACTTTTCGTTAGGCACCAGTACATCTTTACCGTCATATGTCTCTAATACGGCATAGCGCATTTTAAATTCTCTGACGATACCTTTCTGTCCGTCTTCCAATTCAACGTAATCGCCTACGGTCAACGATTTATCCAATAGAATAATGATGCCCGAGATGAAGTTTGATGCGATGGACTGCAGACCTAAGCCTAAACCCACACCTACTGCACCACCAAACACGGCTAATGCGGTAAGATTAATTCCCATGACGTTAAGCAATAAAAGAAACACCACACAGAACAGGGTAACTTCAAACAGCTTTGCGAACACTTCTTTGGTAGAAACGTCGAGCGACTTATGGTTTCGAATAATATCTTGACCAATGGCGTTCGAGCTGCGGCCTAGCCAGAACAGCAAGCCACCAAACAATAGCACTCTTGTTACGCCATACGCTGATATTTCAACATTGCCGACTGATATTGCCATTGACTCCAATGCTGAAGTTATCAGCGGAAGCACGCCAACTAAGTGTAAAAATAGGATAGGTAAACCCACCCATCGCATAAACGCTGCAATGGTGTTGTTTTCGACAAAACCATTAATCAAGGAATTAACAAACAGCATTAGTGCTACAACAACGGCTATTTCCAATAGCCATGCATCAAACTGAAATTGCGCCCCCAACACGGTAGTAAGCTTTAGCATACTGATGGTGATAAGCGGGAATAGTGCCTCACCCAGATTGTATAAAAAGCCGTGCATAGTATGTGCGCCTTGCTGTGGCTTTTCTCGGGTAAACTTAAATGGCTTTTTTACTTGTCGTGCAAGCAAAAACGCAACGCAATAAATAATTGCGATTGTTGTAAGCTGGATAACAAAGCTGTCAGACATCACCGATGCTTTGACTAAAGCCAACTTTTCCTCAAAGTGCTGGGTTAAACTATCAACATTCATGTTTTCTACTTCACTTGTTTACCACACTGCAGCAGCGTGGATGTAATTTGAGCGTGGAATAACTGCGCGCTTTTTATCTGTTATAACAAATATGGTAAAGCTTTTTTTATCTATCCAACAGAAATTGGCTATCAAGTTGACTTTAATTTCAAAGGTTTTGAGGTGTTTTTACGTAGAAGAGTCCTGTTTAACTTGTTTTTTTAACGCACACTTTTAAAAGCTAAATTTCTTAAGGTATTGATAAATATAATTAAACTCTGTTACTTGAAAAGTTTACGTTTCTAGGTCGCAAAATTCGTATTAAATAGATATTTATCGTTTTGATAAAAATATAAATATAACAATATCTCTCCTAAAAATGAGGGAAGACAGTACGGTTTAAGACCATTCCCTTAGTGCGAAAAGCCGATGAAACTTCCCTTGCTGTTATGCTATGTAAATCGGAACTTATTAAGTGAAACGTCAGGAAAGCTCAACTAGATTTTGAACAAAAAATGCGCTGGTGGCTTTCGGCTTTTAGTGGTAGACTCCGCGCGCAATTTGTAAGAGTAAACACCTACGTTCTTTTCTTGATGTCAAACACCAATAAGCCAAGTTGGCAATGGCGTATCTCTTTAGGTTTTCCCAGTAATCTATAACCCCCACGGTTAGCAATAAAGCACTAACGCTTATACCTTTGCGGTATGCAATTTTTTATAAATACCTATGACAGGAGTTTATTAATGTCATTTACCCAATTAGGGCTCGCTGAACCCTTGTTAAAAGCTATTGAAAAACGAGGATTTAGTACACCATCACCAATCCAGGAAAAGGCAATACCAGAAGTATTGCAAGGAAAGGATGTGTTGGCAGCTGCGCAAACGGGAACAGGGAAAACTGCAGGATTTGGACTTCCTATTTTACAGAGATTGATGGAAGGACAACCTGTATCTGGCAACAATGTTCGGGCACTTATCTTAACACCCACGCGAGAACTTGCTGCTCAGGTAGAAGAGAGCATCAGAGCGTTCAGCGAGTTTTTGCCGTTAAAAACTGCCGTGGTATTTGGTGGTGTAGGGATTAATCCTCAAATGATGAAGCTGCGTAAAGGTGTGGATGTGTTAATTGCTACGCCTGGACGATTGCTTGACCTCTACCAGCAAAACGCTGTTAAGTTTTCTCAGCTTGAAGTGTTGGTATTGGATGAAGCCGACAGAATGCTTGATATGGGCTTTATTCACGACATTAAGAGAGTATTGAAGCTATTGCCACAAGAGCGTCAAAGCTTACTGTTTTCAGCCACGTTTTCTGATGAAATCACTGCGCTGGCGAAAACAATAACGCGCAACCCTGTGAGTATTTCAACCGCGCCAGCGAATACCACGGTAGAAGCGGTTCAGCAGCACTTAGTGACCATTGATAAATCCAAAAAAACGACCGCGCTTATTTGTCTGATCAAACAGCAGAAGTGGGAGCAGGTGTTAGTATTTAGCCGCACGAAACACGGTGCTAACCGTATTGCAGAAAAGCTAACTCGGTCAAAAATTCCAAGTGCCGCTATTCACGGTAATAAAAGCCAAGGAGCGAGAACTAAAGCGCTTGCTGACTTCAAAAATGGCGTAATTAAAGTGCTGGTAGCCACCGATATCGCAGCACGCGGTATCGACATTAGTGAATTGCCTATCGTTGTAAACCTAGACTTACCCAATACGGCAGCTGATTATGTTCACCGAATTGGTCGTACAGGGCGCGCAGGCGCTAGTGGACAGGCGTGGTCATTTGTATGTGCTGAAGAACTGCAAAACCTGAAAGATATTGAGACACTGATTCAAAAGCTGCTTCCTCGTGAAACGTTGGAAGGTTTCGAGCCTCAGCAAGCCGTGCCTGTTACCACGCTGTCTAAGCCTAAAAAGCCCAAGAAACCGAAAAAGCCGAAAGCACCACAAGGTGAGAGCGGCAGCGAAGGTAAACGAAGTGGCGAGAATAAAAAGTCGGGTCAACGTCAAGGCAACCGTAGCGGAAATGGTAATCCGCGCACAGGTAAACCGGATTCGCGCAACAATAGCGGTGGAAAGCCTGCAGGTCGAAGACGCTCAGGAAGTGAAGGAAGTGCCGCTAAACGACCAGCTAAGCGCAGAAGTAATCCGTCAAATAGCACCACTAATAATACGGCGTCAAACAGGGCAAAAGCGTAAACAGTTGAACTGCGCTTCATAAAACCGAGTTTATTAAAAAAGGGCCGTTGGAAAGGCCCTTTTTAATGTCCGTATTCTTTGTTGCGTCACCTTGATGTAGAACCTCTATACCTGCGATAACATGCCGCGATTACGAACATTTTAAATCTCGCTGAGTGGGTAATGAATTATGCGGACTGGTATTAGGGCCTATTGATCTTTGTTGTACATTTTTGCAGCGGTCTGTGTGCCATCTAGACAAGGCGAATGTTTGACGGTTTAGTGGTTCTAAATCGAGAACATTCAACGCAGTATAGATGGCACAAAGGCGCTGCCCGAAGGGGTCGTTATGGAAGCCTTTTACTCTTTGTCACAGTCCTTTAACTTAGCCCGCTAGGCTTGCAGGACTGTTTCGCGATTAAAAGGCTTCCATTTAGACCAAAATTCGTACACCAAAGGTCAACAGGCCCTAATTATGTTCCCACGAAAACGGATTGTAGTGTCGCAATGCTGGCGTGGTGTTGACTCCGTTGCCATTCTCAGAATCTAACGTAAGCTCGGCGCGCTTTATCAGCGTTTTTTGCAGTTCAGTGCGAAACCCTTTGGTCTCTTTCCATAGCTCGTTTAGCCCTTGTGGGGTATTACCTTGTAAATCTAGCGCAAGTAGCGGACCGAGTTTGTCATAAGCGCTTTGTAATCTGAGTGCTTGCTCTTTATTGTAAGCTTCTTCTTCATCTGTCGCTTCCCAGTTAATAAACGGGGCTTTTTGCGCAGTTGTCATTGCAGGAAAGCGAGAGAAATACTGAATGTACTCCCATAAGGGAATGCTGTCAGCGCGCCCCCATATATCCATTGACGTTCTGTTTAACAATGCGCTGGTTTTAGGTTCAACCACCATTACTGTTGGTGTGGCGTAATAAATGGGGTAGTCAAATCGCTCGGTTATATTTCTTCTGTCTTCAAGTGTTCCCACATCAACAAATACGGTTTCATAATGAGCGCGTAGAATAAGGTCCATTTCCTTTGTCGCAAAACGCTCAGCTAAGCCAGTACTGTCGTGGCACCACTGAGCACCCAGAACAACCAAAAGTAATTTGCTTTGTTCCACAGCTCGCTGCTGTGCATTGACCACATCTTGATAGGGTGATGCAGACGGAGCGTAAGTGTAAGGACTTTCATTTTGAGTACTTACACAGCCATTTAACGTGGTGAAAGTGGCAATTAGGACAGCAATGTTCAGGCACTGTCTAAAAAAACGGGCTCGGCGAGTAATGAAATTTTTTTGCATACGGTTATCAAAATAGTAGTTAAATCAACAGCAATGTAGCATAAAAAGGATGCAGCGACGCACCTAAAACGCAGTAGAGTAACTTAAGCACTGTAGGGCAAAGTCAGGCAAACTCGGGTGCCTGTTGGTTTGTTCTGGGAAATATCAAACTCACCATTTATCAACTTTGCGCGTTCTCTCATCGACAGCAGGCCGAGTGTGGGTTCAGCGTTTGCTAGTTGGGCAATATGCTCAGGGATGCCGCCGCCGTCGTCAGTAACGATAAATACGGCACTGTGTTGCGCATAGTTGATATCAATGCTGAGCGACGTCGCATTGGCATATTTTATACTGTTTGTCACCGCTTCCTGCACAATTCGATAGATATGTATTTTCTGGTCTGAATCGAACGGTACTGGCGTGCCGCTAACGTTAAACGAATAATCTATGTTTGCGCGCTTGAGCGTGGTAAAAATCTCTGAACGTTGGATCACGCTTTCAATGGGAAGTGTATCAATACCGGACGGACGTAATCCCCCTAAGCTTTTCTTCATTGCGTGGTATAGAGCATCTATCTTATTGAGCATCATGTCGTTGTCGCTTTCTCTGCTATCTAACGACAGTTGAAGTTTCAAATCGACTATGCGGTGACCAAAGTCGTCGTGTAAATCCCGCGATAAGCGCTTTCGTTCATCTTCTTGCACTACCACTAATTGACTGGCCAGTGCTTGAGCGCTTTGCACCGATACTTCAAGATCCTCGTTTTTCTTCGCAAGCTTCATATTCAGCAAGGTAGATTGGTTAATTGACGCACCTAAAATGAGGCAACTTGTACATGATGCTAAGATGTAAAACTGATGCTCAATGGGAGGAAGTGCGCTCTGGTTTGCCACCACGAACGCAGTAATACCTATGAGTAAACACGAAAACGCACTGCCAACTATGGCATAGCGATACGATAAAAAGAGCGTGGGGAAAACCGCTAGATACTTAACCTGATAGCTGATGTTAATTTGTTGGGAGTAGGCATAGCTGCTCAGCATCAGCAAAACCAGCCAAGCGATTGTTGTAAGGTACAGTACTAAGTGACTCTTGGGGATAGAAGGCCGTTTATATAATGCGAAAAGAAAAGGACAAAGAACAACAATTCCTACAAAGTCACCCAATGAAAAATCAAACAAAATAGAAAGAAAAACCTCTATGCCTGTTTGCAGTTCAATAGCCCTTCTGCCCAAAAATACCGCCCCAAGAGCAACACTTATAAGAACACCAAAAGCCAACGTGGCAAGGGTGCTGGAAACATTGTCTATATAAGGTGCGCTAAAGCGACGTCTGAATAAATAAACGCATGTACAAATTACTGCGGGTGACAGCACTAAATGGACTAAATACCAACCTATGGTTCCACTTAAAAACGCCGTATTGTCGAGAATGCCACCGGGGTGAAATAAAATGAAGTGGGTTGATTTTTCTGCGATGAGTAGCAGTGGCCAGCTGTAAATTGGCAGTAGTAAAAACGCCGCCAGGCGAACTCCAGCAGGCAAATACCAGCTCACCGTACCTGAAATAATTTCAAATTGGGTGCTGAACAACCACACGCCGTGAAATAGCGCGGTATAACCTAATCCCATTAGTAAATAGGTAACGTTGAAATACCGCGTTAGATTCATCAATTTGCTTTGACTAGCGTATCGTCGTAGATAACGTCAGAAACGTCCAGGTACCCAGTTTCTAACGCAATTCTAAGTAAACCAAATTGTGAGGTTACATTGAGTTTCTTGTAAATATTAGTTCTGTGAACCATCACTGTTTTCGGGGCAGTGTCTATGTAGTAGGCAATCTGTTTTGGCTGGAATCCTTTTGCTAACAGTAAGAAAATTTCCTTTTCCCTTTCAGTAAGGATAGAGGTTAGCTGTTTATCACCGAAAGCTAACTTTTTACTAATATCTGTGCTTAGATAATTCTCGTCTTTTTCTAGAGATTCCAACGCGTCCATTAACTCTTTGGTGGCGGCATTCTTTGTAACGTAGCCATCGGCGCCGAGTTCAAGCGCTTTACTGATATAGCCTACATGATCATACATGCTCAGCATTAGGCACTTTATAAACGGCGAGTCTTTCTTGATTTTTATTAGCGTGTCGAAACCACTTTCCTGTGCTAGTGATATATCTAGAATGGCAACGTCAATATCGTCTAACGTAGCGAAGGAGGGAAGAGCATCCAGAGAGCTTACTGCATAGGAAACATGCCAGCCATACTCTTGCTCGATGAGTGTTTTAATGCCATCCCTTACAATTTCGTGATCGTCAATAATGAGTATGTGCATGAAAAAATGCTTATTATTTCTTAATGCATCAAGTGTACGTTGTATTTGGCTTATAGTGAATAAGCCGATGGCTTAGATTGGTGCTCTCTTTAATTCTCAGAATAAAAAAAGCCGGCCTATCCTTGGCCGGCAATTGCTTAACTCTTAACTGTTCAGCGTATCATTCGCCAACTGTCACGAAGAGCGCGTCAGCGATACGCAAACTACATTAAAGGTTTACAGACACTGGTGCAGAGCATGCAGAGGTTTCATCACAAACCATATAAGTATACTCACCAGGTTGAACGCCTCTGCTTCTGTCGCGATAACGTCCAGTGTTGCTTACTTCTTCAAGTAGCTCACCGTTGCGATAAATCATTACAGTATCGGCCATCGAGCCACTATATGATAAATCTACGCGTAACGAACCGAATCGAGACAGCATAGCGCGGTCAATTTCTGCAACAATGTTGCTATCTGAAACTGATACGGTTTCTGTTGATACGCCAGTTTGGCCTTCAGAGTCGGTAACCGTAAGGGTTACGTCATAGGCGCCAGTGCTCGCGTAAACATGCGTTGGGTTCTCTTCCGTTGAAGTAGAGCCATCGCCAAAGTCCCAGCTATAGCTGACAATGTCGTCATTAACGTCGTTACTGTTATTAGTAAAGCTTACTGATAATCCTGAAGCGTCATAGGTAAACGCAGAGTTAGGCGGTGTTGGGCCTACTTCACCAATACCGGTCACCACAAGGCTCCATGTGTTAACAGTGCCGTTGTCACCGTTGAACGTATCAAGCACGTTCAAGGTCCAATCGCCTGTTGCTACTTCGCCGTTAAAGGCATCAGAGTTATAGCTCTCAACGATATCATCTGTAGCGCCACCTTGATTCTGACGAAGAACGGTGGTCGTACCCTGAGGAGAGGTCAGTGATAGTACGAGATCTCCGCTATAGGTGTGTGTGATATTTACCGACGCCTGCATACCGAATACGGTTAAGTCGTCAGGAACGTTAATCACTAGGTCCACGCCGACATCGTCTGGATCTTCTTCATTCGGTAACGTAGGTACAGCATCACCAGAATACGCGTAAGGGAATTCGTTTAGTCCTTGAGGGTAAACATAAAGATTCGCTGATTTAGATTTCTCAATATCACCGCTTACACCGTTCACCGTAAAGCTGTATGGACCCCAAGGCGTATCTTCAGATGTCTCTACGGTCAGTGTTACCGTATCGCCAGGCATTGCCGAGCTTGCACTTAAAGATGCGATATCACTTGGCTCTGCAAGCGATAGCTGTACTTCTTCTTCGTAGCCAGCAATTGAACCAACTTCAATAGTGAAGGTGTAGGTCTCACCCGCTTCAATTTCAGCTGAACCAGGTGTAATGCCCAGTTTAAAACCTGGAGTTGGATCAGCTTCTTCAAGTGCGTTAAGTACATTTAGGCGGTTACCAGATACGGTGCGACCATCAGCCCATAGGCTAGTTTCACCTGTAGACATTAACAGCTCTTTCATTTCAGATGGCGTAAGTTCTGGGTTTAGTGACCACACAAGTGCTGCTGCACCCGCAACATGTGGCGTTGCCATTGATGTGCCTGAGTATGCCGCATAGCCGTTACCTGGGACTGTAGATAGGATAGCTGTACCTGGCGCCGCGATGTCTACAGTTTCAATACCGTAAGAGTAGCCGCTGTCTCCGTCAGTACGAGTGTGGCTAGCAACTGCAAGCAGACTGTTTGTTGTAGTGACATAGTTAGACGGGTAGTTATCTACGTTGTCGTTGTTTGAACCAGAGTTACCTGCCGCAGCAACAAACAAAATACCCGCTTGGCCAGCTTCTTCAATAGCAGTTTCTAGCGCTTCACTATAGCCGCCGCCACCCCAGCTGTTGTTGGTAGCTTTAATATTGATGCCGCGGTTCTCTTTAAGGTCGGTGAAGTAATCGATACATTCAATAGCGCCAGCGGTTGAACCGCCGTCAGGACCTAAGAATTTACATGCAGCGATTGACACGTCATGGTTTACACCGACCACTCCAATTCCGTTTCCGCCCACAGCGCCAATTGTCCCGGCCACATGCGTACCGTGAGAATCGTCGTCCATAGGATCAGAATCGCCGTTAAAGGCATCGATACCGTAAACATCGTCAATATAACCGTTGCCGTCATCATCAATACCGTTTCCAGCAATTTCACCTGGGTTAACCCACGCGTTATCTGCAAGGTCTTCATGATTGTAGTCAACACCCGTATCGATAACGCCGATGACCACATCGCTATCACCGGTTGTAATATCCCATGCTTCTGGCGCGTCAATATCCACATCTGCAGTACCGCCGGCTTGACCGGTGTTATTCAAACCCCATAGGTCACCATAAGAAGGATCGTTAGGTACCAGAGCTTTGCGGTACAAGAAGTTTGGCTCGGCGATTTTAACCGCAGGATTTTTCTTTAAGATTTCTATGGCGTCTTTTACAGACTTGCCACGAAGTTCCAGTTTGGCAATACGACCATTTAAAAGGTTAGAGAAGCGATCATCTACCTCATCACGGTTTGCGTCACTAATTCGTGCACCTACCGAAGAGCGAGCGCGCATCTTTTCCGCTTTGCTTACATTTTCTTTGTACACAACGATAACGCTATCGTCGAAAATTTCGGCTTTTGCGGCGTGTGCATGACTAGATACCATTAGCGGTAGAAGGGCTAATGACAGTGCTGAAAGGCCTGTTTTAAAAGGCTTTGTTTTCATAATTAGATTCCATAATTAGCAATAATGCTTTAATCACAGAACCTTCTCGTTCGGTCTGATATAACTAACGGTTAAAACTTATAACGCAAATTTAAAAACCTGCCACCCCTAACAGTAAAATTTGCTCAAAAATACTACTTAACCACTAGGAAAAAGTGAGAAGAGAAGCCCAAAGTGGTACTTAATTACTATGATTTTTGACAGGTAGTTCTGATCTCTATGTCTTAGGGGCGCGCTGTAGCAATACCCGTTAAAAGACCCTACAAAAACTAGGTGGTCTTACCAATAATTACTCGGTGCGTGAATTTTCGTCAAATCTAGCACTATGGTATTACCCATTATAAATAACTTGCTGATTTAACGTGTGCTAACTGTATTTGACCTGTAATAAATACAACTTATTGGTGATGGATTCTCGCCGTCTTAAGGAGTGTTATAGAGGGGTCACCTTTGTTGTTAATCAAGGAAGCAGTCGTTCTCATGGACAAGAAGTTAAAGGTTAAAAAGAGCCAATTTGCTAATAACGCTAAGGCATGTAGAGCCGTTGCGTTGGCAGCCATTACGGGGTGCAGTCTTCTAGCCGTAAATCTTCCTGCTTATGCTCAACAGTCCGACTTATCAACAAGCTCAGACATGGTGGAATCTTCTCTTTCAATGAGTCTGAATGCTCAAGCTATAACGATAGACGATGAAACGGTCTTCATCGCTGTTAGTCAGTTTGGGCTAAATAACATAACTAACATTATCCAAAGCGGCAACGGCGCCAACCTATCGAATGTTGTTCAAAACGGCAGTAATAACGAAGCTCTTATCACTCAGCTAGGTGAGGGGAACGTCGTTAATTTATTGCAGCAAAACAGCAATAACTATTTCGAGATTATTCAAGATGGGTTCGACAATGTGGCCAATGTTAATCAATTGGGTGAACAGTCTTTTACTGTTTACCAGATAGGGAACGAAATGGTGATTAACATCACACAATATCAAGAATGATGTGATTGCCATAGGGAGACAAATGTGAAAATGAAAAAAACAAAAATAGCGAGTGCATTGCTTTTAGTTGCAGCGACAGGGTGGGCATCGGCTCAGGAAGTTCCAGCGAGTAAGACAGTTGATTTCAGTGCTTCCGCAGATTTTATTGCTGCAGCTGAAGGCAATGAAATTACGCTAACCCAAACGGCACCAGAGGGAAATGAGGTAGGTAATGAATCTATTTTAAGTCAGGAAGGTGACTTAAATGCAATCTTTGTAGAAGTAACGGGTGACGCAAACGAAGTACTAGCTTCGCAAATGCAGTCAGGTAATACCTTCTTTGCAAGTGTCACAGGTAACGGCAACTTCTTAGAATCTGAGCAAGATAGTTTAAATAGTACAGCCAATGTCGTTGTCGAAGGTGACGATAACACGGTTTCACTTGTTCAATTAGGTGATGGCGGCCCTATCGGTTTTATTTTTAATCGCTCAATAAATAGCATTTCGGGCAGCGGAAACACGTTATCAGTGTATCAGGGCGATGGTGGTAACTGGGCTAATAATGCCATTGCGGGTAACGACAATACGGTATTTGTTGATCAAAGTGGTGACTGGCACGAATCGTATGTTCGCGAGTTAAGCGGTGATGCAAACGTTATCGATGTTATTCAAGACGGCTATTACAACGTGTCTGATTTAACCGTTATCGGATCAGAAAACGAAATTGAAATTGACCAAGATGGCGACCAGAACGCTGTGGGTTGGAGCATGGTTGGCGACGGTAATGTGCTAGAGTTTGAACAAGATGGTGATGGCAACGAGATTACCACAGGAGTATTTGAAGGCTCTGGCAATGAAGTTAATATCGATCAAATCGGTGACGTTAACTTAGCTACCGTAGAAACTATCGGCGGACAAGCGAATACGTTCGAAATTAACCAAGTGGGCGAAGGCAACACGGCTTATGCTGGCGTAATTGGCTTATTCAACGAGTTTGATTTAACTCAGGTAGGTGATGCCAATGAAATCAGCACAGTTAATTTCGATGGCCTGTTTAACACCGTTGAAATTGAGCAAGATGGCGATGCCAACTTGGCGTTAGCACAAGCTGGTATTGGTGATGCAACTTACTACGCTGATGGCAACATCATTGAAATGTCTCAAGAGGGTGTTGAAAATACGGCATCAGTTGAGTTGGCAAGCAACGTTACATCAAGCTACAACGAAATTATGGTTTCGCAAACGGGCGAGCTTAACTTACTAGACCTATTGGTTAACGGTGACGACAATATTGTTAGTGTTATGCAAGAAGGCGTAGGAAACTGGGTAACAGACGACGCAGGTGGTCAGTTCGTTATTTCTGGTGATATGAATACATTTGAAGTTACGCAAATGGGTAACGATAACTTAGTTACAGGTAGTATCACTGGCAACGGCGGCACAGTAAGTGTTACGCAGGTTGGTGACTACAACGTAGCTACCGTTGTTCAGATGTAAACCTACAGATGTAAAAATGAGTAGCCGGGCGTTTGCCCGGCTATATTCAGTAAAATGAAGTACTTGTATTGTTTCTCTCTTATCACACTGCTTTTTGGTGTGTTCTTTTCTCCGATTCACGCAGAAGAAATTCGGCTAGGTGGACTGTTGCTCGATAACAGTATTAGCCGCCAAGGCCACGAGTTTGCCTCTCGCATTAGCCAATACTGGCGAGAAGTCCCAGACAGTTCGGGTAAGAACCTTGTTGTTAAAGAAATTATTGTGCCACAAGCGGGTACTCTTCTTTCGGTGATTTACGACAATAGAGTGGTTTATCAAACGTACATGGGGCGCAGACAAGTACCGTTAGATGAAAAAGTACAGCAAGCCATCATGTTAGTTTTAGACGCGGTGGCAAACGCGAGTATAGACAGTAGAAGCCCAGATTTAGCAGGGGACGAATGGTAATGAAAAAAGGGATATTGATAGCAGCCTTAATCGCGACTGGCTCGTGGACTTCAGCTAGTGTGAAAGCAACAGAGTTGGTGTATGAACCGATCAACCCGTCATTCGGTGGTAATCCACTTAACGGATCATTTCTATTAAGCAAGGCGAATTCACAAAACGCTCATACAGCGCCTTACAGTGAGCGCTCCTATGACGAACGCCTTCAAGAATCACTCGAACGCGCCTATATCAATCGTATAGTCCGCGAAATCACAGACATCGCATTCGGTGAACAAGAATATGATGAAGATGGAAACCCGATAGACAGCATATTCAATCAGGATAGTATTTTTGTTAGTGGTGACTTTCAGGTAGAACTAATAACGAGTAATCCTGACAGCATTGTTGTGAACATTACTAACTTACTGACAGGTGAGGTTACTGTCGTTGAAATTCCACGGTTTGGGTAGGGAAATACATGAGAAGTACCGTTTTTTTAATAGTGGCCATGGCGCTTGCAGGATGCCAGTCCATCACTAATACGCTGCCGCCAGATACAACGGCCGCTGATGTAATTAAAGACAGTGCCACATTGTCTGAAGTAAAAAGCTTGCCAGCGCCTATGGGACAAATTCCGGTTTCTGTATATGCGTTTAGAGACCAGACCGGGCAATATAAACCTAGCACTGGGGCAAGTTCGTTTTCTACTGCGGTGACTCAAGGCGCAACCTCTATTCTTGTTCAGACCTTAAGCGAGACATCGTGGTTTTTACCTGTGGAGCGTGAAGGGCTGCAGAACATTCTTACCGAACGCAAAATAATTAGAGCCGACGAAAGCAGCGGAGGCGATTTGCCGCCACTCACGACAGCTAGAATTATTATAGAAGGTGGGATAATTAGCTACGATACCAACATTCGTACCGGCGGCGCTGGTGTAGAGTACTTTGGCATTGGAGCGAGTGAGCTGTTTAGGGAAGATCAAATTTCCATTTACATGCGTGCAGTTGACGTGAGAACAGGTCAAGTACTGGTGTCGGTTTCAACATCTAAGAAAGTACTAAGCCAGGAGGTGAGAGCAGGCCTGTTTAGGTATGTTTCGCTTAAGCGCTTGCTTGAAGCAGAAACGGGCTACACGACTAATGAACCCATGTTCGAGTGCGTTAAACAAAGCATAGAAAAAGCGGTGACTGAGTTGGTGCTACAAGGAATGGAGAAAGGCGTATGGCGCGCAAAAGCGTAAGCGCCATACGCAATTAAATTCAATGGATTATCAGTTTAGATGCTTACTTGTTGTGGTTGGCTAAACTGATGATCGAACCACTTTATAAGCTCAACGCGATTTCGGCAGTCCGTCTTTCTAAATATGCTGTAAACGTGAGTTTTCACCGTATTTACGCTGATGTGTAAGCAGTCTGCAATCTCCTGATTTTGGGCACCATCTGCAATTTTGCGTGTGATGGCCAACTCCCTCTTGGTCAGCACAGTATGTGACGATTGAAGTGCAGCAACGGGTTTTGCTTTAGACACTAAATTGGCATCAATATAGCGACTCATAATCTCGCGACTGAACCATTTGTTGCCCGCCTGAACTTGTTGAACACCGCGAACCAGAAGTTCTAAGCTATCTTCAATATGGAAAATACCATTAATACCATGTTGCAGTGCCGCATAATGAAAATCGACGTCAGACTCTGGCACGTTGAAAATGACTTTGTTCAACTCTGGGTTATCGTTGACTACAGGCAAGTTGAGCATAGCGGCAGAGTCACAATACTGCGCATCGATAAAGAAGGTATAGGTGTTGTTAAGCACGCTTCGAGGTGGATGAATCGCACCGGTTGTGACGACAAATCCACATGACGGCAAAATACTTAGGAATCGTTCGTAAGCCCCATCCCTTCTAGTATTTTCTGAAAAACTTTTTCTTGTTAAAACGAACGCTTGATGTGACATGAAAGCTCCTTTTCGTGTCTATCAACCTTACGAACTATACATTGGCTTTACAATACTCCTCTGGTCTAACTTGCTCCTCCAAAGTGTAACAAAATGTAACAGTGAAAAATGCCTGTAAGTTTTGCTTAAATGCTAGAGCCTCTAAGTGTTCAACGAATTAAATATAAGTAAATTATCTCGATAAAAGCGGCTTGCCCCCTTTGTTAATAATGGTGTTAGTGTATAGTTCAACACCAAGTCATTCCTTCCATTATTTCAATACACAGAGAGAACCATGACCGTAAACGTTGACACTCAGTCTTTGATTGCATCAATGCGCGATGTAGTAGGGCAGGCCTATTTGTTAACTGATAAAGCGAAGAAGCAGCCTTACACTAAAGGGTTTCGTTTTGGTGCGGGCGAAGCGCTTGCGGTAGTGCGCCCAGGAACGCTTGTCGAAATTTGGCGTGTGCTTAAGCTGTGTGTTGAAGCCGACGTTGCGGTTATTATGCAGGCGGCCAATACAGGGTTAACGGGTGGCTCTACGCCAGATGGTAAAGATTACGACAGGCCTCTCGTTATTATCAGTACTATGCGTATTGATGATATTCAGTTAGTTGACAACGGAAAGCAGATCGTTGGCTTAGCGGGGAGCACCTTGTTTGGATTGGAAGAGACGCTTGCGCCTTATGGTCGCGAACCTCACTCTGTGATTGGTTCTTCATGTATTGGCGCATCGATCGTGGGGGGAATATGTAACAATTCAGGTGGTGCTTTGGTCAAGCGAGGCCCTGCCTATACTGAATTAGCGCTTTTTGCCCAAATCGACGCTAATGGCAATCTATCTTTGGTAAACAATCTGGGGATTAACCTAGGTAGTGAGCCAGAAGAAATTCTGAATAGTCTTGAGAACAAACGTTACAAAGAAGCTGACGTTCAGCACCCTGACGCTCGTGCATCAGACAACGAGTATGATGAACGAGTTCGAGACGTTGATTCAGACACACCTTCGCGCTTCAACAATGACGGCAGAAGACTTCATGAAGCTTCAGGCTGTGCGGGTAAGCTTGCCGTGTTCGCAGTGAGGCTAGACACCTTTCCTATTCCTGAGAAGAAGCAGGTATTTTATGTGGGGTCTAATGACGCCGCCGTGTTTACCCAAGTGCGTCGCGACATACTCTCTACTTTCAAGAACTTGCCTGACTCGGGTGAGTACCTTCACCGTGACTGCTACGACGTATCAAAGAAATACGGTAAAGATATGTTTATCGTTATCAGCAAGCTTGGCGCCAAATTTATTCCTAAGCTGTTTGCATTTAAGCGCAAATTTGACGCATTTACTGACAAGCTGGGCTTCTTACCCAACAAAATGTCAGATCGCGTTATGCAGTATATGAGCTACGTTTTTCCTAACCACTTGCCTAAGCGAATGGAAGAGTACAGAGACAAGTATCAGCATCATTGGATATTGGAGATGAGCAACGACGGGGTAGATGAGGCCAAAGCCTACCTTGATGCTTTCTTTAAAACCAATGAAGGTAGTTATTTTGAGTGTACAGAAGAAGAAGCTGATAAGGCTATTTTGCATCGCTTTGTTGCTGGTGGCGCGATAGGTCGTTACCACGTGATGCACAGCAAAGACGTGGGCGCTATGATGACCATCGATGTTGCACTTCGCCGCAACGATCCCGACTGGTTTGAAGTGCTGCCTAAAGAAATAGACGACCAGATAGACACAAAACTGTATTACGGCCATTTATTCTGCCACGTAATGCACCAGAATTACGTGTTGAAAAAAGGGGCGGATGCCAAATTGTTAAAGGGTAAAATTCTGGAAACGTTCGATGCGAGAAGCGCTGAATACCCAGCAGAGCACAATGTGGGACACGAGTACTTTGCAAAAGATGCGCTGAAAAACTTTTACCGAGAATTAGACCCAACCAATAGTTTTAACCCGGGAATAGGCAAAACCACCAAACTTAAAAATTGGGCTGAGCATGATGGAAGTTGTTGTGGTGGGCATCATTAAGCGCAAACAACGCCTCCAGCCACTTGTGCATTGGTAAAAGAGCCATAAAAAATGCAGTGACCCCCAATAGTTGGACTATGCAATTACTGGGGGTCTTTTTAGTGGCCTTGGTGCCAGCGATACTAAAAAGCGAGAGAGTCGAGGTTAAGTTCACTGACTGATTTTGCACCGCATAGTGTCATCGCGACATGCATTTCCTGTTTGTACAGATCGAGTAAGTTCTCTACCCCTTGTTTGCCCTCAGCAGCAAGTGCATAAATAAAAGAGCGCCCTAGTAAAGTACAATCGGCACCTAGTGCCAGCATTCTCACCACGTCCAAGCCGTTACGAATACCTGAGTCTACGAAGATACTTAGATCGCCTTTCACCGCGCTAGCAATCGCTGGAAGAGCCTTAGCGGTAGAAAGCACGCCATCTAGCTGACGACCGCCGTGATTGGATACTACAATGCCTTCTGCGCCAAAACTCAGCGCATCTTTGGCATCTTGTTCAGTTAAAATGCCTTTGATAATCATTGGGCCGTCCCAAAACTCTCTGATCCATTCTAAGTCTTTCCAACTGATAGACGGATCGAAATTGGCGCCCAACCAGCCAATATAGTCTTCCAACTGGGTCGGTTCGCCACGATAAGTAGAAATGTTGCCAAGATCATGAGGCTTACCGAATACGCCTACATCAAATGCCCAACGAGGATGGGTCATCGCTTGCAGTACGCGACGGCTTGCAGCAAATGGCCCACTCATACCGGAGTGTTTATCGCGATAGCGAGCCCCTGGTACAGGCATATCTACGGTAAAAACCAACGTTGTTACACCCGCTGCTTTGGCGCGCTCCAGAACATTCTTCATAAAGCCGCGATCGCGAAGCACATAGAGCTGAAACCACATTGGACGTTCAATGGCTGGTGCGACTTCTTCAATAGGACATACTGACACCGTCGACATGGTAAACGGGATGCCTTTGTTTGCTGCCGCTTTAGCGGCTTGGACTTCACCACGTCGCGCATACATTCCGGTTAATCCCACGGGAGCAAGGGCAATAGGTAAAGCCAATTGTTCACCAAAGACCGTTGTAGAAAGGTCAAGCGACGACATATTTCTCAGCACTTGCTGCTTTAATGCAATGTCAGCCAAGTCAGTTTCATTGCGTTTAAGTGTATGCTCTCGATAGGCACCACCATCAATGTAGTGAAATAGGAACGGCGGTAATATTTTTTGCGCAGCGCGTCGATAATCAGTCGGCGATGAAATAATCATGTCTTTAATCGATTGTAATTAACTTGATAAAAATATAACGTTTCTCGCCTTAGGGATATACGGCAACAATGAAATTTATCTTTTCCAAAAGTGAAGTAATAACGTGAGAGCAGACGATTTAATTCTCTTTGCACAAATTGCGGAGATGGGCAGTTTTAGCAAAGTGGCAGAGGCGAACAACATTACCAACTCGGTAGTCAGTAAGCGAATAGCAAAGCTTGAAAAAGAGCTGGGAACGCAGCTTTTGTATCGCACTACTCGCAAACTCACGCTTACCGAAGCGGGTCAAGCTTTGAAGCAAGGCGCCATGAATGTAAAGGCGTCCACGCAGGAAGCTATCGACACAATTTCTGGATACAGTGAACAAATATCCGGGCACATTAAAATGTCGGTTCCAACGATTTCGGGCGATTTACTGTTAGCCGATGCGGTAGCTGAGTTTTGTACACTTCATCCAGGGTTAAGCGTTGATATGTCTCTGGATAATCGATTTGTAAATTTAGTCGAGGAAGGGTTTGATCTTGTTATTCGAACGGGGTATTTGGAAGACTCAAGTCTGATCGCGCGGCACTTTTTAGATTCCCATTGGGTGGTTTGCACATCGCCGGATTACATTAGACGAAAGGGCAGGCCCAAAGCACCTGAGGATTTGAGCTTTCACAACTGTTTGTTGTATTCCTACCACACATCCGGTGCAAGGGAGTGGGAGTTTACGTCGTCTCAAGGCAGTTACACCATCACCGTAGATGGCGCATTTTCAAGTGACAATGCAGGGGCGCTTCGCAAAGCAGCTCTTGCTGGTAGAGGTATTGCCTACGTACCTAAATGTTTGGTATTCGAAGATTTATGTAATGGAACACTGGTCGATTTGTTTCCAGAGCGGGTAGGTAAGGTGTTAGGCGTTTATGCCGTTTATCCTTACAGCCGCCAGCCATCTCGAAAAATTAAGCTGTTAATTGAACATATCAGGCAGCGCTATTTATCTATGTCTGATTATTTTTGATACGCCAACGCTATTGAGTGTTGGCGTTAAAGTAAAGTTAGTCTCTAAATTAAATAACCAACTAGTAGAGTGAATTGTGGTGTTTATAGGGCTCGGTATTACTGAAAAGCCTTTCTTTCATAAGGTCATAGGGATATGTCATCACATTACCAGGTTGTGTTTTTGTAATGTCGAAAGCGTCGTAGAGTTCTCCAGTTAAGGTATATGAACGATATGAAAGAGTGTTCTCGTGTACTTTTATAGCTTGGTAAG
The DNA here is from genome assembly GCF_037029575.1 of Alteromonas sp. CH_MED4-4. Classification (NCBI taxonomy): domain Bacteria; kingdom Pseudomonadati; phylum Pseudomonadota; class Gammaproteobacteria; order Alteromonadales; family Alteromonadaceae; genus Alteromonas; species Alteromonas sp. CH_MED4-4. Next base: position 44,617 of record NZ_JAYMEU010000019.1, read on the forward strand.
TCGGCGTATTTTCTCCGACTCTTTCTAACGTAACATTGAATTCTTCGTATTCATCCCATCGCGTTTTCTTTAGTGGATAAGCTTTAGGACTGCTACTTGCCGTAACAAAAACACTATTTACACGTGTGCCCTGCTCGCTTTTTATACTCCCTCTAGAGTAAGCATGATCGTGTCCTTGTAAAACCAGATCAACATTGAATTCTGTTATCAATGGCAATAAAGCACTGCGAACTGCGGGCTCGTCTTGCCCCGGACTATTTAGTGGCATTCCACAGTTTGAAAATATTGGGTGATGAAAGGCGATAATTTTCCATTTTGCTTTGCTTTCACTAAGTGACTGTCTTAGCCATTTTGTTTGCATTGCGAATGCCGTCTCATTGTGCCTGATTTCCGTATTAACAATGAATACGTCGGTATTAGGGTAATGCAAAGTATAAGCTGTCTCTTGTAATTGATTTGATAACTCCGGAGAGGTTGGAAGCTTAAACTGATCTTGCCAAAAGCGGCTTAAAACCCACTGTTTTCCGCCATCGGTTAAATGCTGATGGGCATATTCATGGTTTCCAACCACGGGGACTACTGGAATTTCTGCGTGTATGAACTGCCCTGCAGAAAACCACTGCGCCCATTCTAAGTCCCTAGCTCCATGGTCTACAAGATCGCCAGTATAAAGAGCAAAGTCTGCATCGGGCATCGCCTTAAAGCCCTTTCTCAAGAGTGCTGGAAATTGTTCGCGCATGCCATTTTGTGCGTCTGAAAAGTACAGAAATCGTGTAGTTGAAGAGGAGGGGAGACCGGCCGTTTTCGTCATATACCATTCAGACCATTTACCTAAGCCTCCTCGTACTCTATACGCGTAACGCGTATTTGGTTTTAAGTTTTTAAATGTAACTTCGTGATATGCAGCGTCGGCGAGGTGCGTGTTGTAGTGATATTGAGCTCTCTCTTGATTAACATTGTCTCTCGATTGCTCATGAACGTTAGAAGGTATTGAGTTACCTCTGCGCAATTCAGCGCGCTGTGTTTTTGCTTTGTAGGTTTTTGCACCCAAATCGAATCTGGCGGCTGATGTAACAGGTGCAATTTGGGCAACCGTAATTTCAACCTCTTCCGACGTGCGCCAATTAACAGAAAAGCTTTCACTAGGAAGTTGGGTAGGATTAAGTATAACCCTGTCAGGGTATTCGCTTGCTTGCTGCCAAATTGGTGTGCTAGCAAGTGCTATAGTAGGTATGCAATTAAGTAATAGTATAAGCACGAGATGCTTCATATCAATGCCTCTTGTGGGCAGACATCTGCAACCTGCAGATGCCTGCATTAGACTAGAAGGTAGTGCGAACGCCTACGCCGTATGTTGCTGGAGCACCAACGAGACGAGCACCTGCATTGAGTTCTAGAAAATATTCTTCATCAGTAATGTTTCGACCATATGCAAATGCGGTAAACCCGTTACCCAACTCAAGGTCCATATTGATATTAAGCAAGCCGTAATCAGGCACCGTATTGCCAGCACCTGCATTCAATCGGTTAGTTTCTTCGTCGTGGTAGGTATAGGTCAGACGAGTAGAAAGTAACCGGTTAGTTGCAACGAAAATGCTATGATTGAGCGAGATTGAATATGAAAGCTCGGGTGAGCCAGGTAACGGGTCTCCAACTGTATTTTGCACATCATCGACACGGTTAGATGAAAACTCCGTAATTTCTGTATCGAGATAGGTAACAGATGAATTGAACGTTAATTGTTGTTCGCCATTGTTTAACAGCTGGGCGTTGAAGGAAGCTTCTGCACCACGAACTTCAGCCGCTCCAACATTTGTTCGTCCATTGGTGTCATTTGAAAGTCGAGTAGTTGCTTGCATTTCTTCAAAATCGTAAGCAAATAAGTCGACGCTAGCACTCAAGCTCTCGTCGGTATAACGTAGCCCCAGTTCAAATGAATCTACGGTTTCAGAGTCAAATGGCTCAGTCTCTTCTAAAGAGAATATTGATGTACCATCAAAACCCCCTGCTCTGTATCCGTTGCCGATAGAGGCAAAAATATTCAGGTTATCAGAAAGGTAGTATTGGGCGGTTAGCTTACCTGAGACATTATTGTCGTCAAAATCTCTGTCCCAAGAAAACAGGCCAGGGGAGTTGAATACTTCCTCATATATAGAAGTTCCCCAAGGGTCTAAGTCTTGGTTGTAGCCTGAAAACTTAGCAGTATCTTGAGTATAACGAACGCCCGCAGATAATTTCAGGTCGTTGTTTACAAACCAATCAACGTTGGCAAACGTAGCAAAGCTGTTTCGAGTCTGACTATACGGAGAAGTGTACTGGGAGCGAACTGCGAAGCTTGTCCAATCGCTTACGAAGTCCACCGAGTCGCTGACATAGAAGACACCTGCGATCCAATCAATGTCTCCTCCTTGACTATCACTGAAGCGAATTTCTAAAGAGGACTGGTCAAGTGTTTCATCAAATGCATATTTGTAGCGAGGAAATGAGGTTCCGTCACCATTTCCCCCCATATTACGCTCACTTTCTTGGTAGCCAAATAGCACGTTTACGTTCAAATCAGTGTCTATTTGATGAGCTAATTCTCCGTTTACACCTTCGATATCTATAGTGTGTCTATAGTACTCATCCGCGTAAAACGCATATGGGTCGTCGTTTTCGCCTGCATTTCTGCTTATACCAGAGCCTGTCTCATTTTCCAAAGCGATACGATCGTATTGAAGTGTGTCGCCATTATCAGAGCTCATAAAGTAGCGCAAAGTTAAGTCAGTGTTGGCCTGGAAGGTATAAACCCCGGTTGCACGAAAGGCAAATAGGTCTTTATCACCAAACCCGTCTCGCTCTCCCGGATCGGTTACGGCCGGAATTACCCCCTCAAAACCTTCTGGCACATAACCAGCGAACAGACCCGCGCCTTTGCCGTCCATGTAACCACCACCTTGTTCAAATTTCGTAGCGATACGTACCTTTAAATTATCAGAAACGCTTCCGCCAAATGCAGCTTCACCCTGCGTGTACTCGTAACTCCCATACTCTACGCTGGCATAGCCTTCGAATTCGTCTGTGGGACGCTTTGTGATGGCGTTAATGACTCCTGCTGTTGTATTACGTCCGTAAAGTGTTCCTTGAGGGCCCTTGAGGACTTCAATTCGCTCTAAGTCGAACAAAGGCATGCCAAGATAAGCATTAGACGTTTGGTAAATACCGTCAACATGTAATGCGACAGAGGGGTTGCCATTTGGTTTGTAGTCATCAGCCCCACCAATACCACGAATTGTAATGAAACTATTGTTGGCTCCGCCAAATGCAGAGTTAATTGATATGCCTGGCAGTGCGTCTACCAATCCTTTGAAATCAGTGACCCCCACATCTTGAATCTGCTGTGCATTCAAGACAGAAACAGCCGCCGATACATCCATTAGGTTGGTGTCACGTTTTGTAGCTGAAACTACTATTTCGTCGATAGGTGCTCCATTGACAGCAGTGTCCTTTGGGGTAAGAGGCATCTGGGGCCCACGTTTCTTTATTACAAACGCCCCATTCGTTTGCTTGACGGCCTCTAACCCAGAATTGAAAAGCAATTTTTCAAGCGCTTCATCTATTTCATAGTTCCCATTTAGCGCAGGAGCTTTAATATTATTGACCAGTCGCCCAGGTGCGATGATCACAATGCCCGACTTGAATGAAAGTTGGTTCAATGCTGATGCCAAAGGAGCTGGCTCAAGTTCAACGCTTATGCTTTCTTGGGCAGCCGCAATTGCAGCGGTATTTAGTGACAAAGCTGTACAAATGGAAAAAGCTAACAAGTGTTTCTTTACACAACGCGACGATGTCATTTTACATTCTCCGGTACGGTCAGTGGTTTACTGCCGATTGAGTTCAAATTAAGTGTGTTGCAGTCGACTGTCGTGAACAAAGAGGCAAAGAGAGGAAATCTTTTTCAAAACTATGTCAGGTTTCATAAAACCTTCATGAATGTAACTAAATTGTTTGCGGCACTTTTGCATTCAAAAAAGTACCGCTAACTGCTAATTTTCAGAATAGGTGAATGTAATTGTGCTACTTGTTCTCACCATTTCCAGTGGATAAGCCGCAGGCAAAGAATCGAGCAGTGTGTGAACATTGGAAGGGGTAACTATCGTGTTTATCGTAACAGCATCAGAACTAAAACCTTCAAGAGAGAGGGTTTGCTCTACATAAGGTTGTATTCGATACAAGAACTCTGTAATAGGGGTATTATTAAAAATAAGTTTATTGTCCATCCAAGCGAGTGTTTCTTTATCTGAGAAAGTCGTTATGCTCGTCATCGGTCCCCCAGTTAGTGGTGCAGAAACTCGTTCTCCTTGAGATAGGAACACAGGTGCTTCGCCTTTACCTGAAACTTTAACACTGCCCTCCACAACACTTACTCGGGTGGTTTTTTTGAAGTTATTTACATCTACTTCAAATTCAGTGCCTGTCACTTCTACAGTATTAACACCACTATTTACTATGAAAGGTTTATTGGTCATCGAGACTACATCAAAAAATGCTCTTCCTTGACTCAGTTCAATAGAACGGGTTGTGTCTAGCTCCGTATACGAAACACTACTTGTAGGACCAAGAGTGAGTTTGCTGCCATCAGGCAACGTAATATTCTTTATCTGTGCTGTTGTCGTAGAGTAAGCAAAGACTTGGCTGGGTTGAGAAAGTGATTGGTCCTGTTTATTTAGCAGAGTAATAACTGTAATAACTAAAGTCGCAGCGAACGCTACGAGCGCACCAACTTTCTTGTACAGGTCTTTATATTTGAGTTGGGTTGATTTGCCTGTTTCTAGTGTTGAATTTCTTTCGGTCTCATATGCAATAATGTCATCAGTAAAACCTGTTTTATCCCACATTTTAGCAATAGCTTTAAACGCGTTGCGATGACGTAGGGAATGGGTGTACCACTTGGTAAATGCTTCCTGATACTGATGTGCTAAGTCTTCATCGTTCATTAAAGTAAACCAATGAATGGCTTGTTCATTAATAGACTTTGCAGCATTAAGATGGGTGACGTTTGAATTCTGTTTCACGTTCAATCTCTTTGTTCGTTTTTCGCTAAGGCACAATCAATCATTTGCATCTACTGAGCTTGCGAGGATAACCAGTGCACTGTTAAGTTGCCGACATACATCGGCTATACTCCATCCAGTATCGTCAGAAATCTGTTGATAGGTTTTGCCTTCAAGTCGGCTTGCACTTACGATGTATTTTTGCTTTTCTGACAAAGTGCAAAACAAAGCCCCTAGTTGCTGCAAAGCTTGCTGTGAATGCAAAATTTTATCGGGCTCAGATAGTGACAGTAACTCTGATTCAAACGACTCGTCGTTACCGGGTACAACGTTCGCAATCCATCTATCTGATTTCAAAGAACGCAGTGTCAGGTTAATTGAAATCTTGTATAGAAACGCCTTAGGGTTTTCAATATGCTCGCGAGATTTCATCTTTGCCAGCTGGTAAAACGCGTCTTGCGCTACATCCTCAGGGTCTGGAGGACCTGAACCAAAGGTTTTTCTTAAGAAAGCGCATAATCCCTCCCAATGCATATGATAAAACGAAGAAAAATCTGACTTTTTAGTGGGCACTTTTGCCTTTGGCAATCCTTTGCGAGGGGAGGCTATTTCATTTTCTTGTTCACCAACAAAACCAACAGCGTGTACTTTAGATAACGTATTCACATTAATCCCAAACAAATATCTTTCGAAAAGCGGTGTATTTTGGAAAGGAGATTATGTTAATTACTAATTATTACAGAATTAGTGTATGTCCCTAGACAAGCAAACAGTATGTTATTTGAGAGCGTTCAAATGTCGCTGGAAGATAGATAAATAAAACACTACGAACGCTCGCTATATGAAGAAATTGTTTAGTTAGCGCAGTCGGAATCTGAACGTTCCGACTTTATATGCTTACACCAAGCTTGAACCGATTCAAACCTTCACAAGTAGAAAATATAAAGTTTGTTCGCATTACACAGGGTTTCAACTTACCTGTCAGTGAAAAGGGATTTGCTATGAAAGGCCAAGTAAACAACTCCACCATTCTTCTTCCTGTATTTCTCCCCGCCGTCGTCATTATTTTGCTTCTGGTGATCGGAACCATCAGCAATCCCGAACTTGCCGGTGAGGCCTTCGACAGTACATTGGCATGGATTACAGAAACCTTTGGTTGGTTTTACATGTTGTCGGTCGCTATCTTTTTGGTATTCATTGTATCGGTAGCATCATCTAGCTGGGGGAACATAAAGTTGGGGCCCGATCATGCAGAGCCTCAATATAGCTTTCCCGAATGGTTTTCTATGTTGTTCTCAGCAGGCTACGGTGTAGCGCTGCTCTACTTTGGCGTAGCAGAGCCTGTTCTACACTATTCTTCACCACCTGCAGGAGCAGCTGAAACTGTTGATGCGGCGAAACAAGCCATGCAAATCGCATTTTTTCATTGGGGCTTTCACATCTGGGCGATCTACGGGCTAGTCGGTTTAGTTCTTGCCTATTTTGCTTTTCGACATGGCTTGCCGTTATCTATACGTTCGGCTTTGTATCCGCTGATAGGGGATAAAATTTATGGCCCTATAGGTCACGCGGTAGATGTATTCGCCATTCTCGGTACATTATTTGGTATTGCCACTACGCTCGGGCTATCCGTTACACAGATCAATGCGGGGCTAAATTATCTTTCCGGCGATATCCCCATTGATATCATGGTGCAGGTAGGCACCATTGCTATCGTAACCATTGCCGCAACAATATCGGTTATCGCGGGAATGGATAAAGGCATTAAAAGGTTATCAATTCTTAATATGGTTCTGGCTGTATCGCTTATGAGTACCGTTTTTATCTTCGGAGAAACGGTTCATATTTTAGAAACCTTTTTACAGAACACAGGAAGTTATATCAACGGCATCATTGAACGTACCTTTAATCTTCAGGCCTACAGTCGCAGCGATTGGATTGGGAACTGGACGCTGTTTATTTTTGGCTGGACCATCGCTTGGGCGCCGTTTGTAGGCATGTTTATCGCCAAAATAAGTCGAGGCAGAACCATTAGGCAGTTTGTTTTTGGTGTAATGCTTGTGCCTACCATGTTCACCTTCCTTTGGTTTTCCGTGTTTGGCGACACCGCGCTAAATGCCATTATGAACCAAGGTGTTACTACACTCATTAGCGATGTGCAGGAAAACGAAGCTGTTGCCTTATTTAAGCTCTATGACTTGCTACCTGGCGCGTCAATCATGTCAGGCTTGACCGTGTTATTGATCATTACGTTCTTTGTGACGTCATCAGATTCTGGGTCGCTGGTTATCGATTCTCTTGCTTCTGGTGGTAAAGAAGAAAGCCCGGTTTGGCAGCGTATCTTCTGGGCGTGTTTGGAAGGAACCGTTGCAGCGGTGTTGCTGTTGGCTGGCGGACTGAATGCTCTGCAAACGATGACCATTGCGAGCGCCTTACCATTCGCTTTCATTATGCTAGCGTCTGTAGCAGGTCTATGGCGTGCGCTTGTCATTGAAGGCTACCGAAACAACAGTTTGAAGGCGAATACGCTTAATAGAAACCACGGTCGCTCGACTAGCCTAAAAGGCCGACTCGCAGCAATGGTCGATTACCCAAGCCGAAATGAGGTTCATGAGTTTATTGATAAAACTGTGATTGCAGCGATGAAAGACGTACAAGCTGCTTTGAAAGCGAGAGAGTGGGAGGCGTTTGTTAAGCTTGATGAGGAAACGGGAAGGGCCACCTTCACTGTTGAGCGTCACGATCACATGGATTTTATCTACGATATCCGTATGACTGAATATTTAGTGCCAGGGTTTAGCTACGCAGAACTGCGTTCAGAAGAAGACGAGTCAGAAAAATATTTTCGTGCTGAAGTATTCCTTCGCCGCGGAGGACAAGCTTACGATATTTACGGATATGACAAAGAGAGTATTACTAAGGACATCTTAGATCAGTTCGAAAGTTATCTGCACTTCCTCGATACCAGCCCAGGCGAACTGCCTTGGGAAATGGATGCGTATGATGACATGTTGACGCAGCCTAGGGGAAATGATTAAACCGCGGATGGCTTAGAAAGAAAATCGGAGAGAAAAAGCGTAGACGCAGTTTGTTTAAAAAAAAGAGCGAGTAAAATCCTTTACTCGCTCAGTAAGATGGCCACCTCTTCTGAGGGAAAGTAGCCGTCGGAGAACTGTTGGTTTTCTCTTACGCTAATCGGTTGATTATTGAAGAGAAATCCATCCCTGCATTGCCTTCTTCGCAATGCATTTCAAACCACTTTGCAGCAAGCTCACCCATAGGTACTTGCGCGTTGACGCCCTTCGCGCCCTGCATGGCCAGCCCCAAGTCTTTGAGCATAAGCGCAGAAGCGAAACCGCCAGCAAAATCGTTATCAGCAGGGCTTTGTGGCCCTACACCTTTTACAGGGCAGTAGGTGGTCATTGACCATGTCTGTCCCGAGGCATTTGAAGCGATATCGAAGAACACTTGCGCATCTAAGCCTAGTTTTTGTGCCAGCTGGAAGCTTTCACACGTCGCAATCATGGTCGCGCCAAGTAACATGTTGTTACAAATCTTTGCTGCTTGTCCCGCACCATGGCCGCCCGCATGGACGATTTTTTTGCCCATTGCGCTAAGTACACCATGGGCTTTGTCAAAGGCATCAGCGTCGCCACCCACCATAAACGTGAGTGTGCCGCCTGCAGCCGCTGAAACACCACCAGAAACTGGCGCATCCAGCATTTTAAGGCCTTTTTTCTCTGCCAGTTCTGACACACTCTTCGCCGTTTCTACGTCGATGGTGGAGCAATCAATAAGCAAGGTGCCTTCGCGGACAGAAGCCAATATCTGATTTGAATAGATATCTTTTACGTGCTTGCCTGCTGGTAACATAGTGATAACGATGTCGGCCTCAGCAGCAGCTTGCTCGGTACTTTGCGCAATAGTGCAGCCTGCCTCTTTGGCTTTAGCTAGCGCCGCTTCGCTTAAGTCAAAAGCTAATACGTTGTAATCGTTCTTAACCAGGTTATCTGCCATCCCTGAGCCCATATTACCTAGGCCAATAAATGCAACTGTGGTCATAATAGTCTCCTCACTTAGCCCATGGTTGGAATAACAAAGGCGTTGTCGTTCGTATCTGAGCCATCAGGCCAGCGCTGCGTAATGGTCTTAACCTTGGTCCAGAATTTCACCCCTTCCATACCGTGCTGGTTGGTATCACCAAATGCAGAGCGCTTCCAGCCCCCAAAGGTGTGGTAAGCAACTGGCACAGGAATAGGTACATTAATCCCTACCATGCCCACGTTTACACGTTGCGCAAATTCGCGCGCCGCATGGCCGTTACGGGTGTACATAGCAACGCCATTACCGTATTGGTGGTCACTTGCTAAGTTAACTGCTTCGTTGAAATCTTTCGCGCGTACCATTTGAAGCACTGGACCAAAAATCTCCTCTTGGTATGAGCGCATGTCTTTGGTCACGTGGTCGAAGAACGTTGGGCCGATGAAGTAGCCTTGACTGTCGTCTGGGATCTGACTGGTTCTGCCGTCGTAAACAAGCTCAGCACCTTCTTCTATGCAAAGGTCGATATAGCCTTCAACGCGCTCTTTGTGAGCAGCAGTAACCACAGGGCCATAATGAGCGTTAGGATCTTCACTATGACTTACCATAATGTCTTTAATAGCCGGAATAAGTTTGGCTTTCAGTTTCTCAGCGGTTTCATCGCCCACTGGAACGACAACCGGTAGCGCCATACAGCGTTCACCGGCACTGCCGTATGCAGCACCAACTAAGTCGGTTACCACCTGATCTAGATCTGCATCAGGCATTACAATGCCGTGGTTTTTCGCGCCGCCCATGGCTTGAACGCGCTTACCAGCACGAGCGCCACGTTCGTACACGTAGTTAGCGATGTCAGAAGAGCCTACAAAGCTCACTGCTTTAATAGTTTGATGATCTAAAATACCATCAACCACTTCTTTGTTACCGTGTACAACGTTAAGTACACCTGCAGGAAGGCCTGCTTCAATCATAAGCTTTGCCAGTTCAACAGGTACTGACGGATCGCGCTCTGATGGCTTTAAAATGAACGCGTTACCGCAGGCAATTGCCACACCGAACATCCACATTGGGATCATGGCCGGGAAGTTAAATGGCGTAATACCTGCCACTACACCAAGAGCTTGGCGCATGGAGTACACATCGATTCCTGGGCCTGCGCCTTCGGTATATTCACCTTTTTGCGCATGAGGGATACCACAGGCAAACTCGATAACTTCAAGGCCACGCTGAATATCACCTTGCGCATCAACCAACACTTTACCGTGCTCGCTTGATAATAGTGCCGCTAAGCGATCGCGGTTTGCTTCAACCAACTCTTTAAACTTGAACATAACACGAGCGCGTCGTTGAGGATTTGTTGCTGCCCACTCAACCTGTGCAGCTTGGGCTGTTTCAATTGCATAGGCCAAAGTTGAAGTGTTAGCCAAGCTTACTTCAGCCTGAACTTCACCTGTGTTGGGCGCAAATACCGACGCGGTATTTTCGCTGCTATCCTCAAAATCTTTACCTGCAATAAAGTGAACAATCTTTCTCATGACATAGCTCCTGTAATTTTTAACAATATTGAAACCTTGTGTTTGCAAAGGCAATACATATACTTGCAGTATAGTGCTGTAAAAATGCAGGTGTTTAAGTGAATTGGGACGACATGCGTTTGTTTCTTGGTTTGGCAAGAAATGGTCGTGTAGCTATTGCAGCTAAAGGCTTGAAGGTAGACCCTACGACATTAATTCGTCGTGTAAAAAAACTGGAGGACTCATTAAATTGCAAGTTGTTCGAGCTAACTAAAAAGGGGTATGTGCTTACCACCCATGGCAGTGAGCTAGTTACGTATATTGAAAAAGCAGAGCATTACTTTCTAGAGGCACAAAATGAATTAGGTGATGAACGCTCGCATTTGGCAGGTACGATCAGAGTGAGTGTTTCTGAAGGTTTCGGTAGCTGGTTTTTAGCGCCTTTACTACCCGATTTTAAAAAGCAGTATCCGGGGATCAGTATTGAGCTTGTGGCAACCAGCGGCTTTTTAAACCTGAACAAACGAGAAGCCGATATGGCTATCTTGTTAGAAAAGCCTAGTAAAGGCTTGCTGGTTACACAAAAATTAACTGACTATAACCTTTATCTTTATACCCACCAGTCCCTTATCAGCGACAACGAACCACGAACATTACAAGAGCTCACCGCCTTCAATTTAGTGAGTTACGTGCCCGATTTGGTTTACGCTCCTCAACTAAAGTTCATTGAAGAGACTGCTTTGTCACAGTTAAGTGCGCTTCGCAGCACCAGTATTAATGCGCAATATCAAATGCTTGTAAATGGCGCAGGGGTAGGCATTTTACCTAAATTTATGGCTGAAACTCAGCCAGGCTTAGTTCGACTCATTGAAAACGAGATTCATATTAAGCGGACATTCTGGCTGGCCACACACAAAGAGACTCATTCTCAGGCACGCTTTCAGGTATTTACAAAATGGCTTACAGATAAAGTTACGCAATACCATTCAAAATTTCTCGACTAAAAAATTAGACGTTTATCTACTGTCTTTTGCAGGGTAAATATGTAAAAAATAGCGTAGCAGCGTCGAAAAACTCGCCACGCTTTAATACAAGTGGCTGAATGTGGTCTAGGCTTTAATAAATTAGGCCGACACGTCTTAGGGCCTGTTGACCTTTGGTGTACGAATTTTGGTCTAAATGGAAGCCTTTTAATCGCGAAACAGTCCTGCAAACCTAGCGGGCTAAGTTAAAGGACTGTGACAAAGAGTAAAAGGCTTCCATAACGACCCCTTCGGGCAGCGCCTTTGTGCCATCTATACTGCGTTGAATGTTCTCGATTTAGAACCACTAAACCGTCAAACATTCGCCTTGTCTAGATGGCACACAGACTGCTGCAAAAATGTACAGCAAAGGTCAACAGGCCCTAGTTAAAAAGACATTGTCTAGCGAACCGTTTGCTAAACCTTGTGTAGATTAATCAAATTATCGTTAAGGCAAGGTTAGTTACTGCCGATAAACGGCATATTATTGTAATTCTCTGTCAGGGAAGGCCCTATGTTCAATAAACACTTAGTGAAAGAAAACGAAGCGCTTCGCGAGGAGCTACATATACTCAAGCAAGTGCGAGATGGCTTGCGCGAAGAAATGATCTTTCTGAATCTTAATGAGCGTGGTGAAATTGAAGCCGTCAACGAGATGTTCGAGAAAGAGCTAGGTTACTCACTCTCTCAAGTGAAAGGGCATCGCTTCTTTGAATTTGTTCCCGAGATTGCCAGAAACACGCCTCACTTTAAAAAGCTGAAGGATTCTATCGAGCAGCGTGTTCATTACTGGGGGGCGATTGAGTTTCTTCGTGAAAATGGTGAAGAAGCGTGGTTAAGGGGCGTAGTTGAACCTATTTTTGACGGAAAAGGGAATATTCACAAATTCTCAGTCAACCTCAACGACCTCACGCGCACTATAGCCAACTCGAAAGAACACGAAGATTTGGTGGCCGCATTACATAAGTCAAATGCAGCGATTGAATTCGATTTGAACGGCAATATTCAAGACGCAAACGAAGCTTTTCTGAAAACGGTTAAGTACAGCCTTAATGACATTAAAGGTCAGCATCATAGAATCTTCTGTGATACCGAGTATGCGAATTCCCGCGAATATAAAACGTTTTGGGAACGACTTGCTCAGGGTGAATTTGTCGCAGGAAGATTCGAACGCTTCGACGCTCACGGCAACACTATTTGGCTGGAAGCCACCTATAACCCGATTTGTGATTCTCACGGTCGTATGTATAAAGTGGTTAAGCTGGCTACTGATATTACTGAGCAGGTGGCACGAGAAAATGCCGTGTCCAGTGCTGCTGATATCGCCTACCGTTCTTCAAACACAACGGATCAAATCGCCACGCGAGGAAAGGAAGTCATTAGCGAACTGCTTTCTGAAATGTCTTCGCTGTCGCAGCAAATGGATAGGGCAAAAGAGGGGATTAATGCGTTGGACGCTCAGTCTCAACAAATTGCCACTATTATCGGAAGTATCAGTGCTATTGCGGAACAAACCAACTTGCTTGCTCTAAATGCTGCGATTGAGGCGGCGCGTGCTGGCGATCAGGGGCGAGGTTTCGCTGTAGTTGCTGACGAGGTGCGTCAATTAGCATCACGTACAACCGAAGCCACAGAAGAAATCATCAATGTGGTTAAACACAACCAGACATTGGCCACCGACGCAGTGAACTTGGTTAATGAAGGTGATGAAAAGGCGCAATCAGGGCTCAATTACGCCAGAGAGGCGGGCGAAGTTATCGAACAAATTCAAGACGGTGCCAAAGAAGTCGTTGATGCAGTAGGCCAATTCAGCAGTCGACTGGGAAGCTAGTAGCACAGAGAAGCAGGCTTACCGATAAGTGTAAACTGTCTAAGTTCTTACCAAATAAAACATCGCTCAAAACAGAATTCATCCTACCTTGGTAGGATGAATTCGCCCCTATTGCAGGATGTGCTTTTTAACGCAGCCTGTATAGCATAACCCTGTAATAAAAGGCTTGCAGGGGCGGTTATGTCAGGTTTTACGAAAATATCTACAGCTATAGTGGCCGTATTCATTGGCTGCTTTTTGGTTTTTACCTGTCTGGTCTACTTCCACATACAAGATAACATTGAGGAAGAGATGACGGGCGCGCTTAATCAAGTGCGAGAAATGGTCAACCTCAATATCCCTGTTGCTGATATCGAAGCGATTGTGGAGCCTAGCCCTCACTTATCCGCCCATTATTTCACGGGGCGCCTTCAGGCAGAGCAGACCTCAGTGATGCCGACAACCGAACGTACTGCACTCACACCTGTAATCATCCCAATTCAGGAAAATCAGTATCTTATTGTTACGCCTTTTGATGCTACTGAACTCACCCAGAATCTCACTTTTTTTGCCTTGGTGGCGGGACTGTTTTTCGCAACCTTTGTCCTGTTGCTGTTTACGTTAAAAGTGGCGGTTAAGCAAAGGTTAGTGCCGCTAAATCAGCTCGCTGACGCGTTATCTGAGCTACGAGAAGGCAAGGAATCACAGCCCCTGCCACATTCAGATATCACCGAAATGAACAGGGTATTAGACCAATTTAAGCATCTGCAAAATGCACTTAAATCAAAAGAAAAGCAGCTCATAAAAATAGATAAGCAATTAGCGCTTCTTCAAGAGCAAGAGCGTAATTACCTTGCCAGAGAGCTTCACGATAATGTGGGGCAGTTGCTGACCACGATAAAAGCCCACGCTTATATTTTGGTTAACGCAAAAGAGCGATCTGTTGTTGAACTATCGGCACAGAAAGTTCAAGTGATGTCACATCAAATAAGCGATGCAATTAGAAAGCTCACTGCTCACCTTCATCCGCTTGTTTTAGATAGAGTCTCTCTTCAGTCGTCGCTTGAGCGACTGGTGTACGAACAAGAAGTAGCGCAGCCCGATACGCAGTGGGACGTGTCAATTAATCTAAAGCGCTATCAAGAAGATAATGAGCGAGATATTCATCTTTACCGATTTGCTCAAGAAGCCATTAACAACGTGATTAAGCATGCGAAGGCCACCAAGGTTAGCATTCAAATTTATGGCGATACTCACCGGGTCTCTGTGATGGTTAAAGACAACGGCAGGGGGCTGGGAAATCACATCGTGGAAAACATTGGCATGTCATCAATGCGCAGCCGAGCGCGTTGTATAGGAGCAAATTGCAGTGTGACGTCACCCGATGATGGCGGCGTTGCTGTATCGCTGTCCCTTACCCTTAAAAAAATGCCTCCTCTTATGGGCGCTAACGTCGCATGAATATTCTTATCGTCGACGACCACGCTGTGGTGCGTAAAGGTTACAAAGCTTTACTTAATGCGATGATGCCCGACTGCCGTATTTTTGATGCTGAAAACGGTGCACAAACCCATCGTTTATTAGCCAGTAGTGACATTGAGATCTTAATCCTCGACATAAACCTTTCAAATGAAAGTGGCCTTGTTTTAGCCAAGATTTTTTTGAAGCGACATCCAGATTTAAAAATTATCTTTTTCAGTATGTTCGAAGACAGCGTCATATTGCACCGCGCCATGCAGACCGGTGCTATGGGGTACATCAGTAAAAGTAGTTCGCCTGAAATATTGATCTCGGCAATTAAGGTCGTCGCAAAAGGGCAAAAGTATATTGAGAGAGGCCTGGCGGTAAATTTAGCCAATCAACTTCTCGATACCAACGTGGACATTGCTGCCAAATTAACAAAACGTGAGTTCGAGATATTTATTGCGATAGCGATGAATAAATCCCGCTTCGATATTGCTGATGAGTTGGGCCTATCGGCTAAGACTGTCTCCAACGCACTTACCGTCATTAAGCGAAAGCTCGACGCGGTGCCCTCCCAATTTTCAGCCATTGCGGCTAAACACGGTTATATCGGTGATGCAGAGTTTTCAGCGTCTCAATCGGTGTCTTTTGTCGAGAAGAGTGAGAAGTAGCCATAGGTTTCCCCTCCTAAAGTAGGAGTCAAATCGGTCTATCGCATCATGGTAGGTACAACGTAAAAGTACCATTATCAAACTACACAACAAACCAAGTTAGTGCGCGTGGTACGCGCAAAGTTATCAAAAGGTACTTCTTATGATTTATGCAAAGCCAGGTAGTGAAGGTTCGGTCGTAAGCTTCAAAGAAAGCTACGGTAATTTTATCAATGGCGAATGGGTAGCACCGGTTAAAGGTGAGTACTTCACCGCAACATCTCCAGTAGACGGCAGCGACATCGCACAAATCCCACGCTCAACATCTGAAGACATTGAGCTTGCGTTAGATGCCGCTCACGCTGCGAAAAAGGGCTGGGCAGATACGTCAGTAGCTGAGCGTTCTAACATTCTTCTGAAAATAGCCGATCGCATTGAAGAAAACCTAGAGCTACTTGCCGTTGCGGAAACATGGGACAATGGTAAAGCCGTTCGCGAAACGCTTAATGCAGACATTCCGCTGTGCGCAGACCACTTCCGTTATTACGCAGGCTGTATTCGAAGCCAAGAAGGCACCATCGGTGAAATTGATAAAAACACGGTGGCGTATCACTTCCACGAACCTTATGGTGTTGTTGGGCAAATCATTCCATGGAACTTCCCGCTACTTATGGCTGCATGGAAACTTGCGCCAGCACTTGTTACCGGTAACGTAGTGGTGCTAAAGCCAGCAGAACAAACGCCAGTATCTATCTTATTGTTCGCCGAACTAATCCAAGACCTACTGCCACCGGGTGTACTAAACATCGTTAACGGGTTCGGGGCAGAAGCCGGACAGGCTCTTGCAACAAGCACAAGAATCGCAAAAATTGCGTTTACTGGCTCTACACCTGTTGGCGGACATATCCTTCGCTGTGCTGCTGAAAACCTTATTCCATCTACCGTTGAGCTTGGCGGCAAGTCGCCAAACTTATTCTTCCCAGACATCATGAATCACGAGCCTGAATTTATTGATAAGTGTGCGGAAGGTTTAGTGCTTGGATACTTCAACCAAGGTGAAGTATGTACGTGTCCTTCTCGAGCGATTATTCACGAAGACATCTATGATGCATTCATGGAAAAAGTGTTGGAAAAAATTCAGAAGATCAAACGTGGCAACCCACTAGACACAGACACCATGGTGGGTGCACAGGCATCTAATGAGCAGTTCGAAAAGATCCTTAAATACATCGATATCGGTAAGTCAGAAGGGGCTCAGGTTGTCACTGGTGGTGAGAAAGAGCAGCTACCTGGCTTTGATGGAGGCTACTACATTCAGCCGACTATCTTGAAGGGTGAAAACCACATGCGTGTGTTCCAGGAAGAGATTTTTGGTCCGGTCATCGCTGTTCAAACCTTCAAAACCGAAGAAGAGGCGATTGAGATTGCCAATAATACAAGCTTCGGACTTGGCGCTGGTGTATGGAGCCGCGATGCGAATGTAGCATTCCGCGTGGGTCGAGCGATTGAAGCAGGTCGCGTATGGACGAACTGTTATCACTTGTATCCAGCTCACGCTGCGTTTGGCGGCTACAAGAAATCGGGCATTGGCCGCGAAACCCACAAGATGATGCTAGATCACTACCAGCAGACAAAAAATCTATTGGTAAGCTACGACATCAACCCACTTGGTTTCTTCTAAGTAAACCTGAGGGCGGCGCCTACCGCCGCCCGCTACTTTTATGCGCATCGCATTTTCCTCAATCATTTTCTTGCTGTTTCTCAGCACCAATGTGTTGGCGCAGTCTGACGCGACAGACATTCCACAAGACATTTACAAAATATTTCCCAACGCTACACGCGTGGGGGAGATGCACACAGATATCAAGGTAACCCCGGTCTATCAGCTTCAGCAACTACTCGGATATGTTTTTGAGTCGAATGACTTTGTCGACTTCATAGGCTTTTCAGGCAAACCGGTTAATGTAGTGATTGGGCTAGATACTCAAGGCAATGTGGTTGACCTTTTCGTCAAGCAGCATAGCGAGCCGATTTTTTTGCACGGGCTTGGCGAGAAATCCATGTTTGATTTCGTTGCTCAATATCAAGGGCACAGTGTCAAAGAACGTTTTATCATTGGTGGTAAAAGCAATGTAGGCAAAGACGCTACCTACTTTGATGGGGTTACGAAAGCCACCGTATCGGTGCTGGTTATCAACGATACCATCGTGACATCTGCATTAGCCGTTGCCAGAGCTAAGCTCGATGGCTTTGTTGCGCCTAGCAACAATATTATCAATCCAGGCTTTTACGAACCTCTTACTTTTAGCGAATTGGTGGACAAGGGCTACATTCAAAAGCACCAGATTACTCAGCAAAATACCGAAGGGCTTTCGAGAGAAGTGGTTCGGGCGGTTGACGATATTCAAAGCGAGTTTGCTCTTGATGGTAACATCATTGCCGAACACTACTATGCGTTTTTAAGTCTTCCTATTGTGGGGAAAAACCTGCTAGATGAAGAGGAATTTGCTCGGTTACAGGAAAATCTAAATCCGGGTGAAATGGCACTGATGGTACTGAATACGAAAGGGTTCAGCTTTATCAGCGATGAGTTTATTCCCCAAACCACTCCTGAGCATTTACGGGTATATCAAGGCGGCTTTCCCACAGCTATCCGCGATATCGATTTTTATAGCTTCTATGACCCAGCATTTTCACAAGCATTGCCCGAATACAACGAGATCAAAGTACTTCGAGTAAAATCGAAAGGTGGGCTGTCACTTGACCAAGAAATGGAAATAGCGATTAGTGTGCCGTTTAAGCCGAGTTTCTTCGAGCAAGATGAGCATCTGTTCCCTTTGAAAGTGACACTGCCTAGTGAACTATTTATGGAAAATCCTGAGGCTCAGTTAGCGAAGCCCATTCCGTTGTGGCAGAAAATTTGGAGGGACAGAACCTTAACGATAAGCATCACCGTTGTTTATCTTGTAGCGCTGTCGTTGTTTTTTGCATTCCAGCAAAGGCTAACGCCTTACACCAAGTTTGTGCATACAGTGCGGGCATTTTCCCTTGTGTTCGTGCTGTTTTTTATTGGCTTTTACGCTCAAGGGCAACTGTCTGTTGTCAACATATACACGCTGCTACTGGATATTGTCGACGGATTTTCCTTAGAGGTATATCTTCTCGACCCGGTCATTTTTATTTTGTGGGGCTTTGTATTTGTCTCGTTGTTTATCGTTGGGCGGGGACTATTTTGCGGCTGGCTTTGCCCCTTCGGAGCACTCCAGGAAATGATGGGAATACTGGCCGAAAAGCTCAGGATAAAACAAATTAGAATTAAGCCACAGCACCACAAACGGGCGCAAAAAATTAAATATGTATTGCTTATAGGCCTAGTCGCGTGCTCATTCTATTCGCTAAACCTTGCGGAGAAGCTCGCTGAGATAGAGCCGTTTAAAACGTCCATAACCCTACACTTTGTTCGATATTGGCCTTTTGTACTGTATTCGGTTTTATTGCTGCTACTTAGTTTAAAAATTCATAAAGTGTACTGCCGCTATTTATGTCCACTGGGAGCAGGGCTTGCCATTCTGGGTCGTTTCCCTTTAGTTAAATTGCTAACACGTAAAGACGCCTGTGGTAATCCGTGTCAGCTGTGCAAACAAAAGAAATGTGGTATTGATGCTATAGAACAAGACGGCAGCATTGACTATGCTGAATGTATTCAGTGCCTTGAGTGTGTGGTTACGTTAGATAACCCTGACTTGTGCAAAATCGATAAATATAAAAAGAAAAAGGTGCCAACGCGTGTCAAAAACCTCAATCCTGTCCGCACTCAGTCAACCTGCTAATAGCAAGGTTAACGATGATAACCAAGCTAGTTTATACGGTGCAAAAGAAGCCTGCCGCGATGTGGCCAATGAGATTTTAGCCAACGTTAAGTGCGATGAAATAGAACTATTACTTTTTCATACCAGCACACTGTTTGACTTAGACACCGTAGCAAAGGAAATCTCCGCACGTTTTCCGCACGTGAACATTGTTGGCTGCACCAGTGCTGGAGAATTTAATAAAAATGGCTACGGAACAGAAAAACTCTTGGCCGTTGCGTTTTTGAAAAACGAATTTTCTATTGCCACAGCATTGGTGCCAAATTTAGGCGAAGTAAACTTTGATGAAGCCCACGATATTGCCAGTGGTTTGCGCCGAGCCTTACAGGGGAGGGAGCGTCGCTATGATACAGAGCAGCACTTCGTTATTTCTGTGCTAGATGGGCTTACCCGCCATGAAGAACATTTTCTAGAGACCTTTGCAACTGCATTTGGCAATATCCCACACTTAGGCGGTAGCGCCGGCGACGATTTAAAGCTTGAAGCCACCTATGTGTTTTACAACGGTGAATTTCATCGAGACGCTGCAGTATTGCTGCTTGTTGGCACGGGAAAGCCCTTCACCGTGTTCTCCATTGATCACATTAACTCTCCCGTTTCAAAGCTGGTGGTCACCCACGCCGATCCAGAATCGCGAACCGTGTATGAAATAAACGGTGAACCTGCTGCGCAGTATTACGCCAGTTTACTGGGAATGAAAGCTGAAGACTTAACGCCGGATGTGTTTTCCATGTTTCCCCTTGCAGTGATGGTAGGGGGCAAATATTTCATCCGCTCTATTCAAAAAGTAGATTTGGCCACTAACGCCATTACCTTCTACTGCGCGGTAGATATTGGCATTATTCTTACATTTGTTCAGCTGGGTGACTGCATTGAAGCATTAGAAAGTAAACTAGACAAGCTGCGCGCTCAGCTTGGCGAGCCCGAATTTGTCTATGCTTGCGATTGCTTTTTGCGAAGGCTCGAAATTCAACAGGGCAAAAACGACCACGAAATAAGACGGCTACAGCAAAGGTACAATGTCGCGGGCTTCAATGCCTATGGCGAGCATATTCACTCGGTTCACTTGAACCAAACGTTTACGGGGGTGTATTTTGCAGCCCAATAATCAATTTACCGACGTGGAAGCGCTCCAAAAGGCCCTTTACGAGCAACGGCGTGAAAACGAAAAGCTTGAAAAAATAAACGCAGCGCTGATGTATCGCATGGAAGAGGGCGGTTTTAATCATCACAGTTACCGCGCCTTCGAACATTCGGTTCAACTCTCTGAAAAAGTGAGTCAGAAAACAGAGGAGCTGCAGTCAGTACTGCAAAAGCTGGAGCAGTCAAATGCCGAGCTAGTGCGTGCTCACGAAGAAACCCATCAGGTTAAACAGCGTTTACACGACGCTATTGAAAGCACCAATCAGGCGATGGTGTTGCTAGATAGACTGGGCGGGATCATCTTCTTTAATCGGCACTTTGAAACTGTTTGGGATGACCTTTCCATTACCCCTAAAATTGGCGATAACTATTACGATATCACCCAAGCTGCCAAGCATTCCGGGGTTATTCGCCGCGCCCTGCCTGCTGATGTCGAAGGCAGGATGATCTATCAGTTGTCGAACCGGCGATGGTATCAGCTGACCAATCGACCCACGCAAGAAGGCGGGAACGTTATTCTGTTTAACGACATCACTGAAGTAAAACTGCTTGAATCGAATCGTTACGAGCAAGTCATTAAAGAGAAAAACAAGCTGTTGCAAAGCCTTATCGATAATATTGATGTTGGAATATTGCTCATTGATAAAGAAGGTGGCATTGCGTTTTGGAATAACACGTTTTTGACCCAGTCAAACGTGCCCCAGCACGTACTGGTAAACAGTAAGAATATTTATGCCCTTCAAAATAACCGTCACTGGAGCGGGCTCAACTTAAACCCGGTGGGGCCAAGTACACAGATTATCCACGAGCAACTGGTGGTTGAACGCAACATCACTACACTGCCCGACGGCAATACGCTGTGCACGTTCACCAATGTTACATCGCAGCATCACTACGCGGAAACGCTGAAGCAAAACGAAAGCTGGATCCGCATGATAACCGATAATGTACCGGCGCTTATTGCTTACATTGGTACCGATAAAAAGTTTCAATACACCAATAAAGGTTATCGCGATTGGTATGGCGTTAGTGAGCAAGACATTAATGATATGCCTATGGATAGAAGCCACCTGAAAGAGGTTTACCCTAATCTTATTCAGTACTTGCGCCGTGTTAACCAAGGCGAAGTGGTGAGCTTTCAAAGCAAAGAAAAAAATGCTCATGGCGACGTTGGCTTTTTACAGAAAGTTTATTTTCCTCATTTCAATGAATCTGGCGATATCACCGGGCACTTTGTCTTGGCAACAGACGTGTCGCAGCAGGTAGAAAGCCAACTCCAGCTTAAAGCGGCTAAAGACCAATTAGAATCGAATGTAGAAAAGCGTACCCGTGAACTCAATCACGCCAACATCGCCCTTCAAGAAGCGATTGATTCAAAGAGCAAATTTTTGGCTGCTATTAGCCACGATCTTATGCAGCCCCTTAGCGCTGCCATCTTGTTCAACGAAACATTGAAAGATCAAGTGGATAGTTCATCCAGCCCCATTGTTGCCGCCCTCGATAATTCACTGTCTGATTTACATGGCCTTATTCGCACGCTTATTGAAACATCCAAACTGGACGCTGGGGTGTTACAGCCCGATAAGCAGCAAGAAAATGTATTGCCGTTACTTATGCAGCTAGCCGAAGAGTTTACGCATATCAGTAAAGACTACAGTGTAGATTTTCGCTATCGCTTGAAAGAAGCCTTCGTGGTGACAGACGTGAACTTACTTTCTCGAATATTGCGAAATTTATTAATAAATGCAATGAAATACGGTGCCAACGGCAAGGTGTTACTGGCAGCACGAAAGGTGAATGAGAACCTAGAAATTAGCATCTATGATCAAGGTGTGGGTATAAGCGAAGACGATCAGAAAGTTATTTTTAAAGAGTTTTCCAGATTAGAAAACGATTTTAACTACTCTTACAGTTTGGGGCTGGGATTATACATTGTAGATAAAATGAGTAAGTTGCTAGAGCACGATATTCGAGTGCGCTCGAAAGAGGGCGTAGGCGCATGTTTCACGGTGACCATTCCTATTACCGAAGTGTGTGATACGAGTCAGGAACAAGACTATCTTTATACTTTGGAGCCATCGTTACCAGATTACGTTTTGGATAAGCATATATGGCACATTGATAACGATGCGAATATGCGCATTGCTATGCAAACGTTGTTCGCAAACTGGGACATGGAAGTAGACACCTTCTCAGGTTTTGAACAATGCAGTGCCGTAAATAATGGCAGCTTTGACGAGTGCGACATGCTTATTGTCGATTACCACCTAGATGAAGAAGAAACCGGTTTAGACATTGCGAAACGCGTAAGAAAAATCGCGCCTTCAATGCCCATTATGATTTGCACCGCTAATCACTCAAAAGCGTTAGCGAATGAACTTGAAGGCACCGACATTCAGCTGCTGCACAAACCTGTTAACTCCGCGGTGCTTAAGGCGGCGCTAGTCTCAAGCTTGAATGGCTAAAAGTATAGGAACATGGGGCCTGTTAATCTTCGGTGCACAGCAAAGATCAACAGGTCTTAATTAAATACGTATTGGTTAAAGTCGATATTCGCGGCACTGGCCACAACCTTTACTCGGTTGCTGGCGCCTAATTTTTTGAGAATAGATGAGACGTGAGACTTAACCGTGGTTTCAGAAATATTAAGCTCGTAGGCAATCACTTTATTGGCTAACCCTTGAGTTAGATATTTCAGTACAGTCAGCTCTTTTCGTGTTAATGAACGAATTTGCTCAGGCGAAATGCCGTTGTCATTGGTCATGCGTGTTCTGGTAGACGGCGTTCTCAATATCTCTGATGGTAAACACACGTTCCCTTCAAAAATACTCTCTATAGATGTGGCTATTTCTTCAATTTTGCTGCTTTTTGAAATAAAGCCAACGGCACCATAAGAAATGGTTTGCAGTATATTTTGCTTTTCCGTTTCAGCGGAAATAATCACTACAGGTACATTAGGGTGTTGGTTTCGAATTTCTAAAAGTCCGTTTAAGCCACAGGTTTCCGGCATATTTAAATCAAGCATGATTAAGTCGAACTTCGCGTCTTGCTCTAGCAACGTTAACGCTTCAGAAATTGAATTGGCTTCGAGGGTTTCTGAGTCGGGAAACTTTTTCCCTAAGATAGTAATCATTGCGTGACGAAAAATAGGGTGGTCGTCAATTATCAAGATACGGTGCATGGTCTTTCCCTCAGCTAAAAAAGCGACATTTGCCGCTGGCCTTGTGACTTATTTGGGCTGGCGTTTTATTCACACATAAGCCTTTTAGTAAGACAAAATTATGGCGTAAATGAAACGCTTCAAAGTGACCAAATTCTCCGAAATATTAAAAGCTAAACAGTCACTTCACGTGTTTACAATGTTAACATTAATATAACATTAAATCAGGCCTAATAAGACCAATGGCTTATAATAAAAAAGCACGTAAGACCAGTACTGACGGGACTTTCGTTCTATAACTCGTCAAGTAACTGCCTTCTTTTTTCGGCGTATTCTGTTTCGCTAATTAGGTTTGCCTTTTTTAGTGCGTCTAACCGTTTAAAACGAGCAACGATATCGTTTTCTGCTGGTAAGGGGGCCGAGCCAGCTACGTCTTTCTTACTGGGTGTGTTTTCCCTATTCGCTGGGGAAAGTGTTTCCTTTTCTACAGGTGCTTCAAATGCCAGCTGAGTCGGTGCGACCACCCAATCGAAGCGATTTTTCGTTTTGAGTTCTATACCAGGTGCGGAAAAAGAAAGTGGGGAATCGAATGAGAACTTTGCTTGTTTCCGGTTACCAAAATCAAAGTCGTATTTTACCAAGCCCTGAGAAGTAGGATCATAAGCCATTTCGTAGGCTTTATTGGCTACTTTGTCGAACTCGCCAATAAGAATATTGAGCTGGTCGTCTGCAACGAAAATACTGCCTGCAACGTAATACGTTTGGGTTTTAAGGCCTGCCAAATAGCGCTTCTCTTTACTAAGGGCAAAAATTACGTCTTGCTGAGCAGTCGCTGTTCGCAGCGCCTCAGGCAGATAGGCGGCAAGTAACGCAACTTGTTCGTTGGAAAAAAGCGGTGTTGACGTATTTTTGTTCTTAACCACATCAATAGCGCTAAGTATGGCGGATACATCCTGCTCTTGCAGCGTAAAGGGGTGCTGGTTGGCACGCATGTCACTGTCTGTTTCGTTTTGCTTTTCAACAAGGCGAATAAAATTGTTTTTGTCCTCCTGAAATATGACCTGTGCGTCTGCGATATGTACTGTCGTTATGAAGAGTAGGGCTAACAGAATGGGTTGAGCTGAACGTAATGAAAATAGAGATATATTTTTCATGATCTTTCCTTTTTCAATAGGAAAAGCGAGAGTAAATCTCGCTTTTTTATGTCATATCTTTTAGCTTAATTTTAATTTCTCAATTAAGTGTAAAATTAATCAGTTTTTTATCATTAATTAAATGAATCGAGTAATTTTAAGTTTCAGAGTAATTAGATATAAGTTCAATGTTAAAATATGACTGATTTTTAATTCTCAATTAAAAGAACACAGTGCCACCTAGTTGAATTAGGGTTAAGTCTTCTGCGCTGTTATAAATTCCTTGCGCAGATTCTGAACCATCAATATCTAAACTTAGATTTTCGTATTTCGCGTACACCAAGAAGCGCGATCCAAAATATTGTTCTGCTGCAACGCCCCATTGACTAAGCTCTGAGCCGGTAACGCCATCTAAATGAGCCATGCCGTATTGGTCGTTATAACTGGCATATTCAGCATAGAAAGCAGAATCACCAAAGCGATTAAACTGTTTTCTTATGCCTGCTTTAAAGTAATAAGCATCTGTATCGTCACCCGACCCAACAATCGCATCGTCAGCTTCTTCCATCTGATAAGTGGCTACCCCAAATACTCCTGACTCAATATGCATGAGCCCTGCTTGCAGTTGCAGCGTAGTTGAACTGTTGCCCCCAACATTGCTACCGCCATCTTTATTCACTGAGTAACCTGCATGAAGGTTAGTTTTGAAGCCTTCGTGCTCAGCCGCATACTTAACCGCAATATCGTAAATTTCGTCGTTTGCATAACCTACTGCAATACTCACGTTGCCCATTTGAGGGAGATCGTAGCGCACACCGTTGCGATATATGCCGTTACAGTCAATACCAATACCCAAGCCAGGCGTAGCTAAGCACTGAGCAAATTGACCCCACGCGACATTGGTTGAACCTTCTTCTACGCCTCGAATAAAGAAGCCATTTGCTCTAAATAATGGAGAAATTCCCGACCAGATTGTGCCAGAAGGATCGGCTAGAACGGCAATGTTATCGGTGGGAAGGCTTTGTAAACCAATGGTGATTTTACCCCAGTCGCCACCAAAGTAGAGGCTACTGCCCAACAGGCCTATGTCGCCGCCGTTGAAGGTGTCTAAGTTATCCTGATTGGCAAACAAAAGCGGGGTTTGATGGCCACCACCGGCGTAGTTGGGTGCGCCTGAAAGAGGTTCAATAATGACCTCAAAGCCCACGTCCATGCCTTGTTCTTCCAGTTTATAATTCCCTGAAAGCGTAATACGGCTGCCTAGCGTTGTACCGTTGTCTGAAAGTTGTGCCACATCACTACCCACACCGTCGTCGTAATAGGTTAAGCCTTCATTTATCCATCCAGAGATATTCCATGAATAGGGCTCGTCCTGGGCAAAACTATGGCTACTGACTGTGCTTAAAATGGCAATAGATAAACAGGTTTTTGTAAATGTATTCTTTTTCATTTTACTGTCCCAATATTGGTAGTGTTGATTAATTACAGTGGCTTTTTATTTTTATTTTTGACTGGTTTTAATGCTTTCGGTGTCCAGTAAATTGATAATAGGTTCTATTGAATTTTGAACCATCGGCCGTAAGGCGTGTTAATCTCCTTCTTTAGTAGCGGGAAAATTAAATGTATAAATGATAAAAAACGCGACTACTGTGAAAAAGTAAGTCGCGTTTTTTTGATTTTTTTGCAGCTTTTGTGTGGATAAAAGCGCGTGTGGTAACAACTGCTATCTGATTAGAATCTCGCTTTTAGATTTACACTGACCATTCGCGGTTGTGCGGGGCCCACGAACTCTGCACCTTCTACGTCGGGATAAATATCTTCTAATACCTCATCAGCCTCGCCATACGTGCCAAAGGTTTCATAGTCTTTGTCGAACACATTATTCACACGTAGCGATGCGGTAAATGTGTCGTTGAACCGGTACGATGCATAAATGTTTGCAATAACGTATCCGTCAATCTTTTCGTTTTCGTTAGCCTCATCGCCCCTAAAGTACTGACTAGATGCTGAAATAACTTCTGCGCCTAAACGCGCTTTATCCGTTAAGGCGTAATCTGCGTAGAGCTTGACTAAATGCTCTGGCTGGCCTGGAATTTTGTCACCTGGTGTTACGAGTCTGTCTGGACCCTGAGGGTTAAAGGGGCTAAACGACGTGAATGTCGATTCGTAGGTTGCGTTAAGATAGTTGTAGTTTAACCGGTAGGTTAGTTTTTCCCACGTTGAGCCTACGCTGAATTCAACGCCCTGACGCTGGGTTTCATCAACGTTAATAAAGTATCCGCGAGAGGCAACAGAGCCTGCTTGTTGGAAGATAATGTCATCCTTACTTCTACTGTGAAAAACATTTAGCATCAGGTCGATGTTATCAATGCGTGTGGTGTAGTTCGCTTCAATAGTTTGGGTGACCACCTGATCAAGAGGAGGATCGGCCACAAATCCATTCGGTAAGCGGCACGGGTCGTCTTCATCTGCACAGCTTAACTCTGCTGGGCTTGGCGTTCTTGAAGACTGGCTGATTGCAAGATTCAACTGGCTTTGCTCATCAATAGTAATGTCTACCCCTACCGCTGGGTTAAATTGGGTAAAACGGTGATTGCCGTCCAATGAACCTTCACCGTCATCAATCAGGTCTTCCATAACAATATGGTCTCGGTTAAAACGTCCACCAAGATTGAGTGATACGGCTGAAGAGAGCTGTGTACTATTCATGAAAAATAGCGACCATGCGGTGGTGTCTACATCTAATCTAACCCTGGCTTCTTGTGCCATGAGCCCGTCGATGGGTAAAACGGTGCGTGAGTCTTGTGCAGATTCGTTTTCCAAAATACCAAATGTAGTATCAGCGGCGTAGTTAACATCTCCTTTGGTGTAGCTGGCACCAACAATTAACTCTGAACTGAAGCCGCTTAAGGCATATTGTTTTGCTAGCTGAAAAGATAACCCAGTAGCTTTGGCGTCTGTCCGGCCCGTATTGTATGTTCCATCAAGTTCATCTGCGTCCACATCTGATATTTCGGCAAGCGCGGTGTCGTCATCAAAGCCAATAAATTCAACCGCTTCTATATCGTCGCCTTCGCCTACAACAGGCAAATCATCGTCATCATCGTCGTCGCCATCATCATCACTATCAAGCGGAGCATCATCATCATCGTCGTCATCATCTTCAAATTCACACAGTGTTACGCGTCCATCAGCGAACTGGCAGGCACCAAAATCACTGTCATCGCCGTTGATTGATTGAGTTTGTGTGTCGCGATAAAACATATTGGCGGTTAAAGATAAGGTGTCAGTTAAAACGAAATCACCGGTTATATTAACGTGCGTAAGTTCGTTGTTGGTCTGATCGGGGTGGGTGTAGACCGCTTCTCTTCCTTCAATATCCAGCAGTTCAATAGGCGACGCACCATTTCCGAGTAACTCGTTATCGGCCATAAAGAGGTTCATGTCGAGATGCATTTTGTCACTTTTATAGGCAAGCGATGTAAATACTTGCTGCACTTCAGATGGCGAATAGTCACGCCAGCCATCTTCCTCATAATGATTCAGGTTCACGTAATACGCCCAGTGATCGTTATGACCACCTGATTCCACAGACGCGGCTTTCTGGCCGAATTGTCCAGCCTGTAAATCTATTTCATTGGCGTTGAAGCTAAACCCTGTTTTCGTTCTTAGCGCAAGGGCACCGCCTAGCGTGTTTTGGCCAAACAGAGGATTTGAACCAGAGTACAAAGAAACGGTATCTATAGCATCTAGAGGCATTAGGTCCCAATGCACAGTATCGCCAAACGCTTCATTAACCCGACCGCCGTTTAAGTACACCGAAATGCCCTGAGGTAGACCAAGCAGCGGAGAGGCAGTAAACCCGCGGTATTGCAGATCGGGTTGAAACGGATTGTTTTGAACATCGTTTAGGTTCACGCTTGCCAGTTGAGTTTTGAGTAGCTCCGGTAGTGAACGGTTGACGCTCCCTTCAATATCGTCTTGGGTGAGTGTCTGAACGTTACCAAATACAGCAGAGTTATTGCTGTTGGCGCTAAGCGGTGTCGCTCCCTGTACCTCTATAACCTCGTAGTGGTCCATTGCATCGTTAGCTTCTGCAGCAGAGCTAAACGCATAGGTTACAGCGCTTGCAATAATCGCAAGAGCAAATGGTGAACGGGCAAGTTGATGTGTTGGGGATTGTGCAACGTTTTGGCTAGAGCTTTTAGTAGAAATTCGCGTAGGCATGGTCTTGACTGCTTCGTTATTATTTATACTTT
This sequence comes from Alteromonas sp. CH_MED4-4, assembly GCF_037029575.1. Classification (NCBI taxonomy): domain Bacteria; kingdom Pseudomonadati; phylum Pseudomonadota; class Gammaproteobacteria; order Alteromonadales; family Alteromonadaceae; genus Alteromonas; species Alteromonas sp. CH_MED4-4. Next base: position 73,715 of record NZ_JAYMEU010000019.1, read on the forward strand.
CAGTATTGCCTTAACCATTCCCTAAAAATATCCTCCTTAAGTGGGAGGAAGTATCATAAATTGGTAGCAGTGTTTTTTCCCGAATTCCCTACGAGAGAATCGATAAAACCTTATGACACCAGTTTTCACGCTCTGTGATATTTGTGTCGCTGGCACCAAATAGAAAAAGGTTATTTTCATAGGTTGCAGCGCCCAGTGCGTAGCATTCCCCCGAGGTTCTTGGTTGCCAGAAAAGGTGGTGTGCCAGTACCGCTTGTAGTCTTGACTGTTGATAGAACGCGATGCGATACACCCAGTGCGAGGCTAAATAACCAGAATCAGAATTTAGAGAAGCCGACTCTAGAGTTATTGAGGATGATGGAATGGAAAACGGCGTTAAGTGCGAAGCAATGTGTTCAGCGTTAAAGCGTTTCAAATTGGTGGTCTTGTTGGCGAGTGGCCGCAATAAACGTGGAAGTGCAGGCAAGTGCTCTAACGCAATAAAATGTCGGTATTTAGAGGTAAGACGCGGTATTGAAAGTGACTGGTCGCTATTGGAAGCGCTGGCTTGCGCGGAAAAGTCTTTGCGTGCCTTTCTAATCCGCTCGAGAGCGACTAACTTTTCTGGTGAAGGTAGAGCCCTCAGGTAGGAGTGCGATACCTTATTAGCACTCGCTAAATAAGTGCTTTTGGTGGCACAATCTTTGGCGGCACACTTGTTCGAATCCAACGCATCTGTTAGTTGCGCAAAATAGCGAATAGCCGCCCCCACACCCTCTGCATGTTTATCAGTGTCTGGCATTGGCTTTGAAGGTCTAATATCAAATGAGGCAAGACACGCGGATACCACATGTTTTAGTTGTCGCAGCCTTTTATCATTATCATCGCTCACGAGCTTGTGTGTCAGATTTTGTGAAAGCTTTGGAAGTGCTTCTATCGAAAGCTCGCTTGCTACTTCCTTCATCGCTTCGTTTGTGACGAGGCGAATTGCAAAATTGCCTTGTTGATTGATTTCGGGGTCGATAAATAAAGTGTTTTTAAGGCCTGCTACGGTGCTAAGTGTTGCTTCTTGCTGTAGTAAACCATTTAAAAAGCACTGAGGAAACCACCAGGTTAATACATGTCTTATTGATTCGTTTTCGCCTTTTGTCGTTTGCGCATCAAGAGAGGCTTCTTTGTCTAAATGTGAGTGTTCACGTTGAGATGCGTGCTGACTCAGTGCAGCGTTCCTGTTCAGTGTTGATTCTTCGCTCAAAGCAGCTTTCTCGCTCAAGTTTTTTTCAGCGCTCAAGGCTGTTTCCACGCTCTGCGCTTTCATTGAGCTCAGGGTTTTCATTGCGCTCACGGCTGTAACAACCTCCTTGCACTGCTCAAAAAAGTGGGCTGAATTACTGTAAACCAGCGTGGTGATATTGCTTGGCTGATACCACTGGCGTTTGTAGTCTTGAAGCGCTTGAATGCTGTTGCTGCCTATGGTTTGTGTAAAACCACCCGCGTGTTGATAGGCATTTTTATGGGTATCGGCCAATCGAATAGCGGCGTTTAATGCATAGTCGCTGTTTGCCTCTAGCATGGCGAGCTCGTTAAAAATAACCCCGTCACGCTCTAAGGTAACCTCATCGGTACCGTAATCCCGGTTAAGCAGGCCACAGTATAGGTAATTTACAGCATCAAGCAGCACGTTCGCTTTTTCAGACGAAGCGAAAAAGAAGGTGTACTCGGCGAGTGTGGTAGCGTTAATAGTGACAGGCAGAAGTGTATTAGCCGTAAAAAGCTCGTGGGCAGCAGGGTATGGGTGAGAGCGTCGAAAGCTCATGTGCTCAGCTAAATGAGACAACCCAGTGTGGCCTGCTGCAGGGGTTTTTAGCGCAAAAACAACGCTATGTACTTTTGACCCAGAGCCGGCATCAATGAAATGAAATTCAGACATACACTTTTATCATTGCGGTTTAACGGTATCTCTTTTTGTTTCGTACTTATCGCAGCCCATTTATTTCCTAGTACTTACCTCGTAGCACTTACTTCTAGAATGGGAATCGGCTTTTCCACCTTCCGATACTGTAGTGCCTTCGACGGTGCAGTACCTGCTTTATCGGTAATGCCTTTCATCAAATGGTGATCGGGCGACTTGCTGCAAACCGGATCCGTCTTATACATATCACCTGTTAGCAGGTAGGCCTGACATCGGCAGCCGCCAAAGTCTTTACCTTTTTCATCGCAGTCCCTACAGGGCGACGGCATCCAACTATCGCCACGAAAATGATTAAAGCTAAAGTCTTGGTGCCAAATATCGTGCAATGAACGTTCTTTCACATTAGGAAAACGAAGGGGCAATATCTTTGCACTGTGACACGGAAGGGCACTGCCATCTGGCGTTACGGTTAAAAACGTTGTGCCCCAGCCATTCATGCACGCCTTAGGGCGAGATTCATAGTAGTCGGGCGACACAAATATGAAGGTTGGCCCTTTACCGTTTTGCTGCGCGCGGTAGCGGTTCACTGCGGCCTCAGCTTCCTGTAGCTGCTGTGAGGTAGGTAACAGATGGTCTCTGTTTTCATAGGCCCAGCCGTAATACTGCACGGTAGCTAGCTCGACAAAATCAGCGTTCAGCTGCTCGCTGAGCGCCATCACGTCTTCTATTTCGTGAATGTTCTGCGCGGTAATACAGAAGTTAAGCACCATAGGGTAGTTGTATTGTTTTACCAGCTTCGCAATTTTAAGTTTTTGTTCAAATGAGTGACGCTTGTTGCCTATTAAGTCGTTGACTTCAGCATTGGCTGCCTGAAAGCTCAGCTGAATGTGGTCAAGGCCGGCTTCTTTGAGTTTGGCAATACGTTTTTCTGTCATGCCAATGCCAGAGGTGATCAAGTTGGTGTAAAAACCCAAAGCCCGCGCATAAGCGACCAAGTGCTCTAAGTCTTTTCGAAGCAATGGCTCTCCGCCAGAAAAGCCTAATTGCACGGCGCCCATTTCCCGCGCTTCACGCAGTACACGCTCCCAATGCTCAGTAGAGAGCTCATTAAATGTTTCTTCCATATTTACTGGGTTTGAGCAATAGGGGCAATGCAATGGGCACTGATAAGTAATTTCGGCTAGGAGCCACAGCGGAGGTGTTATGGTATTTGGTACGTCGGTTTGTAAATCAACGTCTGTATTATTCGTCATAGCGGATCCACTTCTTTTGCTCGGCATGGACCAGAAATGCATGAACATCTTCTTCTAAATCTTCAGGTGCATCAGGGAACGCCTGGCGAAGCTCAGCACAAATGGTATTTTCCGTATTGCTGCCATCTACTCGCTTAAGAATTTCTGCCGCAGAAGGATTAAGTTTGATCATTCCTTCGGGGAACAACAAAACATAACAACCCTGAGCTTTCTCGTACTGCATGCGAAAAAGCGGATTTAAAGACGCTGTTTTGTCTCTTGTGCCGCAGCCCTCGTTGTTGTGACTGCTGCTATTTTCAATGTTATTTTCCACGTTATCAGCACCGACGCTATCAGCATCTAAGTGGTGTTCGATTTGTGATTGTAAATTCGACATCATTAAAACCTCCCTTTATGGCACACCCGCTGGTCGGCAATACCATCAAACGGCTTTCTCTTGTATTCATAGGCAAAGCAAATGGCATCAGCAATGCTCCACAAAATATCAATTTTGAACTGCAGTATATTGAGCGCATGTTCTTGCTGTTGTCGGGTAACAAAGTGGTCAAGGGTAATCTGCAGGCCATGCTCTACATCACGGCGCGCCTGACTTAACCGCATTTGAAAGTAGGTAAAGCCTTCACTATTAATCCATGTATAGTGCCCAGGCCAGGTATCTAATCGGCTTTGATGTATTTCAGGGGCGAACATTTCAGTTAACGATGAGCAGGCAGCCTCTTCCCACGACGCACGGCGGGCAAAATTCACATAGGCATTTACTGCAAATTTAACCGCTGGCAACAGGTGGGTTTCATCAAGTAGTTCACTGCGGTTCAAGCCTACCGCTTCGCCCAACCGCAACCAGGCTTCTATGCCGCCCAGTCCGTCTTCACCTTCCCGTCCATCATGATCGATTATTCGTTGGATCCAGGTTCTGCGAACCGATTGATCTTCGCAATTCGCTAAAATTGCCGCGTCTTTAACCGGTATTGCCATTTGATAATACAGTCGGTTGGCCACCCAGCCCTGAATTTCATCAACGCTGCAGTGTCCTTCATTCATACGTTTATGAAAGGGGTGATGAATATGGTAGTAAGCGCCTTTTTCTCTCAGTTTTTGTTCGAATTCTTGTCTAGACCATGCGTTTTCTGTCATTACTACACCTCAATTTCCATACCGTCGTAAGCCAATTCAATGCCTTGCTCACACAGGCTGTGATAAGCACTGGAATCTTCGTCAAGCACGCGATTTGTGTTGTTGATATGAATTAGTACTTTACGCTTAACGTTAAATTCATTTAGCAGCGCAATGGCTCCGCCCTTTCCATTAACCGGCATGTGTCCCATATCAGTGCCCAGCTTGTTGCTAAAGCCGTGATCTATCATTTCTTCATTGGCCCACAGCGTACCGTCAAATAGCACGCAGTGAGATTCGCGCATTACTTGTTTTACTGTGTCGTTTGCCTGCATACATCCCGGCGCGTAAAAAAGCACGTTGCCCGTGGTGTCGTCAGTTATCTTCAGGCCGATATTGTTGCCCGGCACAATGTTGTCGCGATATGTCGAATAAGGGGGCGCATTAGACTCTAGTACCACAGGTTGGAAAGTCAGGCCTTCTGCCCCCTTTGGTACAAAGCGTTGATGATAATCGGTATTAATTGAATGCTGCTGTAGTCCGCCGTGCCAGTGTTTTAATACGGTAAAAAGCGGGAAGCTGGTGGTTAGGTCTTCGGCAACAACATCGGTACAATAAACGGGAAGGGGTAAGCCTTCGCGCAATGTTAGCAGGCCTGTAGTATGGTCTATTTGACTGTCGGTAAGCACAATTGCGCTTATGCGTGTGCCGCGAGAAACATGGGCGTCGGGCCACAGCTGCGGGTGGCTATTCATCTGCTCCCGTAAATCGGGGGAGGCGTTAATGAGCACCCAATTTTTACCATCACTACTGACAGCAATGCTCGACTGTGTTCTGCCTTTCGCCTTTATTTTACCTTCGCGTAAACCCTTACAATTTGGGCAGTGGCAGTTCCATTGCGGAAATCCACCCCCGGCGGCAGCACCAAGAATCAATACGTGCATAACAACTCCATACTACAAGTAAAAAAAGGCTGCGTCGGCAGCCTTTTTGTTCATCATCCCAGAGGGCGTTGCCTAGCGGTTATTGATGTAAAGAGTTACTTCAAAACCAAGGCGCATTTCTGTGTATTGGGGTTTAGTCCACATAATTGTTCCTCTTCTTTATGATTAAACGCATGACTGAGTATATGTTGAATATGTGTTAACAGATATCCTCCTAAGGGAGGAGAACTGTCATGAATTTTGATGATTTATTGATTATTTTTGATAGCACAGCTGCTTAAGTAAGATAACAGCAGAGGAATAGGGCGGCCGGTTGCCGATAAAGATTTGGTGTAGGTAAAAGCGGTTCCTGCCACATCGAGGTGAGCCCACGGGGTGCCGTCAGCAAAGCGAGAGAGAAAGCAGCCTGCCGAAATAGCACCGGGAGAGTTTATACCCGTATTCATCATATCCGCGTGCTGAGAGGTAATGGCGTCTTGATATTCTGGCCAAAGTGGGAAAGGCCAGCACCTGTCGTTAGCCAGTTCACCCGCTTCAACTAACGCACTTTCAAGCGCTGGAGCGTTGCTAAAAAGCGCAGTGGCTTTGTGCCCCAGTGCGCTAATGGCCGCGCCGGTTAGGGTTGCAATATCAATAATAACCGAGGGGGTGAACTGTTTCGCGTAGCTGATTGCATCGGCCATAAGCATACGCCCTTCTGCATCGGTGCTCATGACTTCCACGGTTTTTCCTGAGTGCATAGTGATAATGTCACCCGGGCGATAGGCTTTGCCATCAATCGCATTATCGGCGCTCGCCACAATACCAATAATATTTATATTTAACCCCAGCGTGGCAACCGCCTGAATGACGCCCAATACACAGCCAGCGCCTGCCATGTCGTAAATCATATGGCGCATATCAGGGCTGCGTTTTAACGTTATGCCGCCGCTGTCAAACGTTACGCCTTTGCCGATTAACACTACCGGCGGTGAATTCTCTAAACCTTTGGCTGTATAGCGAAGAATAGGCATGGTGGCAGCAAACTGTGAACCTGCATTTACCGCTAAATACCCGTTCATGCCTAACTGCTTTAGCGCACTTTCATTGAGGATATCGCAAGACACCGTATTAAAGGTTTGCGCCAGATGCAGAGCTTGTTCGGCCAGATAATCTGGCGTACATAAGTTGGCTGGCATGTGGGCGAGATCTTTAGCCCACGTCATCGCGGCATTCAGGGCTGATTCATAGCGGATAGTGTGTGAAACGAGACGCTTTTGTGCTTTATTAAAATGCTTGGCATCTAATGCAAGAGACAGCGTGCCCCTAATATCAGTTGCTTGGTTAATTGCTTCATTAGTTGCGGCGTTTTTTTCAACACTATTTGCGTTGTTGTTGTCGTCGCGGGCTCGACTGCTAGAAACCGAACGATTATTCGTCTTATAGCCCTTAAAGTGATAGCCGTGCTTGAAATAGCTTCTAAGTAGCGCACTCAGAAATGGTGAGTGGCTCGCAATGGTGTTAACAGGGTCGCTGCTTACTGTTTCAGTGGTAGAAAGCGCCATTAACGCCAGCTTTTCCAAGGTTACCGACAAGCTTTTAAGCTTTTTAAACAATGCATCGAACTGCTGTTCTAAGTAGCGAAATGCTGGCGCGTTAGTTTGCTTCAAGTCACTAGTGCTTTTCGAATAAAACGCGGAGTTTGAATCGCTAGCGTAGCTTGAGCGGTTAACCATGGAAGGGTCATTAGTTTTAGATAAAGTCGAGGCACAGCTAGAGACGTTGGGTGCATCTGACGCTTCAAAAAGCGCAAAATCGACACCATAAAACAGTACCCGTTTTACTTCAGCTAATGGTTGGCTAATTTTGTTTTTTCCGCTGTTTTCAGTGTCTGAGATGTAACTTGTTTTAAACGCCTTAAGGCCTTGTACTAATACACATTGGCCTTTATTTCCTGCAAAACCTTCATCGTCAAAAACCTGCTCAATGTATGTCTTAGCGGGTGTTGAAAAGTGAAAGAGTTGGCTCGCTAATAACTCGGGCGTAGTTAAAATAAGTAAGCAGTCACTATCGTCTAACGTTTCAACTTTATTGCTTTCATTAGCCCAGGTTAGGTTTGCTTTTATCACGAGAAGCGCCCTTTTGAGGCTTTGGGGCGAAAGCTTCTAACAGCCAAAATAAAAGTGATAGCCGTAAGACAAAGTACAACGGCTAGCGCGTTGTGTTCGAGTTTTTCATAGAGCGCAAATCGCAGTAATTCTACGCCGCTACTAAAGGGGTTAAAGGCGCAAATCTGATACAGCCATTCGCTGGCCTCACGCATTTTCCAAAGCGGGTATAGGGCGCTTGATAGAAAGAACAACGGGAAAATGACAAAATTCATGACCCCGGCAAAGTTCTCTAGCTGCTTAATATAGTTTGCCAGTAATAGTCCTAACGAACCTAAAAACAATGACAGTAGCGCAATAACAGGCAACGCATAAACGTATCCCAACGCAGATAGGCGTACATCCAGTAAAAGCGCAAAGGCAAAGAAGATGTATACCTGAATAGCGCTTACCAAGGTGTTGGCTATAAGCTTGCTGCCTAGCAGAAAAGGGCGGGGAACCGGGCTTAACAGCAGTACTTTCATGCTGCCCATTTCTCTGTCGTACACCATGGACAATGAACTTTGCATATTATTAAAAAGCACAATCATGGCGGCAAGCCCAGGTACAATGTACTCTTCGTACAAAATATAACTCTCGTAAGGCTCGGTCATTGAAAGACCGAGGGCCGAACGAAACCCTGCGGCAAAAACAAATAGCCAAAGCAGCGGGCGCACCAATGCACTTAACAGGCGTGTACGTTGCTGCCAGAACTTCAGCATCTCTCGGGTAAGTACACCCACAAAACAGCGCCAATACATCAGGAGCCTTCCTGCATCAAATGCTGCCAAAGGTGCTCAATATCCTGTTGATGATACTTGGCTAACAAGGCTTCACATTGGTCGTGGGCTAACACTCGTCCTTTTGATAAGACTATCAAGTTGTTGTTGTGCTTCACTTCTTCAAATAAATGCGTGGCCCATAGTACACTTACGTTTTGCGAATGAGCGAGTGCTTGTACTACCCGCAAAATAAGATGACGGGATTCTATATCTAAGCCAACGGTAGGCTCGTCTAATAGCAGCAAGGATGGCTTGTGAATAAGGCAGCGAGCTAACTCGACCCGACGTCTGTGCCCGCCATTTAAGTTGCGAATTTTTGTGTTGAGCTTACTCGTAAGATCGAGCTCGTCGAGCAGGCCTTGAATATGAGATAGCGCGCAAGTGGTAGTTATGCCGTGGAGCGAAGCAAAGTAGGACAAATTTTGTTTTACCGACAGGTCGATATCTAAGGTACTTTGCTGAAATACCACGCCCATTTTCGCCATAATACTTGTGCGAGATTGAGACAGGGTAGCACCATCAAAGGTAATGCTGCCTTGCGTGAGTTTTTGAAGGCCCGTAATAAGCGCAAATAAGGTACTTTTGCCTGCGCCATTTGGTCCAAGCAGCATGGTTAAGCCTGGTTTTAGGCAAAGGCTTATATTGTCCAGCGCGTGGTGGCCGCCGTACTGATGTGAAACTGCTTGAACCGCTATTTCCATTTAACCGCCACGCCCCAAGGGTATCGCCCCACTTTTACCGTATGCTCTACGTTTAACGTGTGGGTATTGATGACAGAAACATCACCGCTTACACCGTTAGTGGTCAGCAATAAAGACTGATCTTGGTTAAACGCTAATTGCCACACTCGTCGCCCAACCAAAATGTAGTCTTCCACTTCAAAGGTATCGGTATTGATGACCGCTATGCGATTCGCTGGGCCAAGCGCCACGAAGGCGTAGGGCTTATCTTTCATAAGCACAATACCCACTGGCTGAACCTTGTCGCGATAAACGCCTTTAATGGCAAAGGAAAGGGTCTTCACTTTTTGCTTAGTAGCAGTTTCGAAAATACTAACGGTGCCACCTATTTCCGAGCTTACCCAAAGGTACTTGTCATCTCTGGTAAAGTGAGCATCTCTGGGTCTTGCGTCAACCAAGCTATTTGCAATATTTTCATGCGTTTTGGTATCTATCCAGTGCACCATGTTAGTGGTTTCTGATGTGACGACCATCATGCTGCCATCGTGACTCACAGCCAGCCCCTCAGGCTCTACGCCCACATCTATCTGAGAAATGACCTGAGCCGTTGGAATGTCGATAACAGTAAGAAGGGCATCGTCTTCATTAGCTGTGTAAATAGTGGTGCCGTTAGGATGTAATGCTATGGTTTCAGGATCTGCACCTGAGGGAAGATCGCCCACTATGGAATGGGTAGACAAATCCATAATTTGAATGCGATCAGCATCAGAGGCACAGATATACGCGTGGGACTGGTCTGCACTTAAAATAAACCCTCGGGGGCGCTCTCCAACCTCGATAGTTTCAATCACATCAAATGTCGTCATATCAATGACAGATAGCGTGTTGTCTTTTTCGTTAGTGACATACGCTTGAGGAAGTGCAAAGGCTTGAGGTAGTGCAAAGGCAAAGCTTGCCATTAAACTGCCAAGCAAGAGTGCAAAGCGATAGCTCATAACTTGTCCTTACAGGTAGTGTGTGTTGCGCCTAATGTGTCCAGTTCGTTGGTTTGGTGCAGAAAGCCTTCAAGGGGCGCATGAGTCACCAGTGCGTCTTCGTGGGCCAGCGCAATAGGCTGACGAAATTGGTGGGTGTAGGGGCGAATAGAAAGAGGGCGACCTTTATAGGCACCCAGCGTGTAGTGGTCGCTAAGCAAGGTTTTAAATATTCCCTGCTGCGTTAAATTGCTTCCCTGCTGCGCAGCATTTGCCACCGCCGTTACCGCAAGATACGCGGCGAAGTCGACTTCATTCATGTGTCTGTTAAACGTATCGTTAAAACGGCTTTGAAGCTGACGGGCGCCCCATTGTTCGTGGGTAAAGTGCCAACCTAGTGCTTTTAGGCCGGCAGCGCCTACCACAGGTACGGGATAATAGGTGTTAAAGGGTAGGCTATACGCGAATTGCGCCGCGCTATCGGCGGTAAAAACAGCCTGATAGGTTTCTGTTGTTCGCGTAAATTGAGGAATTTCAGCAAAGGCAGCCCTGCGTAAATCAAAACTGTCCTGCCACTGTTTAGTGTCAACAAGTGAAAGCTTGAATTTCTTAGCGCTGCGTTTGAACGCGGCTAGGTATGCAGCATCGTCAGCGGTTTTTCCGTAAACTGCAAATATCTCGTCAATACGCTTAGTGCGAAACCACTGGGCTAGCGCGTCGGCTTTCATCTGATAACTGGGGATTGTATGAAACAAGGGCAGGCGACATGAATTTTGTCTAAGTAAATCATCGCTATTAGCTACGTTAAAAAATACGGCATTAGGAAGCGTGTTTTGAATAGTGGCAATCAACTGCTCAATTGAGGCAGCCATTACCTCATCACTGCTTTGCATATCCAGCAGTACAACAGGTGCAATATCGCCTTGCTGATTGCTGCTTATTTCTTTGTGATTTGCGTTAGCACTTGAACTAGAGTGCTGGTGTGTTTTAGCTAAAGAAGCTTGCAGTTCGCCGATAGAAGGCACACTGATTTCAGTTAACTCAAACTGATAACCAAGAAATTTTCCCGTGATATTGGCATCCTCTATCGCCACACTTGCGCCAGCTGTCCCTTCATTGCTGGGGGACTTTAAATAGTCTGGTGTGCCTGGTGGAGATGTGCCCGCAACTTTTATGTAAATGACCACAATAGTGGCAAAAGAGGCCTGTGGTGCAGCTTGTTGAGTATGTGAAGGTTGCGCTTCATTAAACGCGAGCGCGCTGTTTAAAAACGACAACAGAACGCAGCAAAAAAGTGACGCTACACACTTTTGATAACGCTTACCGGTTAATCGTCTTTCAACCGTGCTTTTTACACCCTTTGCCATATACCACCCCGAGCTCAGCTGCATGCTTTTGCTGATATCTGTTTGTCTGACATAAGGGTATATGGCAATTTTCCCGAAGAACATCCTCCTAAAGGAGGAATGCTATGGCGCTAAAGTAGCATTAGTAAAATCACGCTAACCCCTTAGTATGCTTAAGAAGTTCGATTAAATAAGTGGGTAAGCTGTGCAGTTAGTTAAACCTTTTCGAGTTATTTTCATTTTACTCTGCCTGATAACGGGTTCTGCGCTTTCTGCGTTCGGGGAAGCAAGATCGTTAGACGATATTAAAGACAGCGGTTTAATTAGAATTGCGGTGTACACCGACTATCCTCCATTTTCATTTATTGAAAACGACAACCCCACAGGTATTGATATTGATATCGCCCGTGAAATCGCGAGCGCCCTTGGTGTTGAGCTAGAACTGATATGGATGACACCAGGTGAAACGACAGAGGACGATTTCAGAAATTACCTATGGAAGGGCCATATAATTCATCGCATTAAGGCTGATGTGATGATGCGCGCACCTTACGACCCAAGCTTTTCTCAAAAACGTGACGACGTGGGCTTGTTGGTTAATGAGCTTGTTCATATGTTTGCCCCTTATCAGCGTGAAAGCTGGCAAATCATTCACAACACGCAAACCTTGCCCGAAGTGGAAACCATGGGCATGTTTCAGTATCACACGATTGGGGCGGAAATAGACAGCATTCCCCACTTTTACTTAACGTCAGCGTTTGGCGGCCGATTGCGAGAAAAAACATCGCACTATGGTTCAAACGCAGAAGCGATTGACGCAATGAAAGCAGGAACCGTCGAAGCGGTAATGGGATTGCGCTCGCAAATATCCTACCTCAGTCAGTTTGTTGATAATGAGCAATATCGCCTTGCAAGCAACGCGTTTCCGCTTATTGGAAAGCAAAAGTGGGACATAGGACTTGCTGTTCATACTAATTATCGCGCACTAGGCTATGAAATTGGTGATGTAATTACGCGAATGGTGGTAGAGGGTGATATGCAACGGTTATTTGAGAAATACAAAACTATTTATGAGATGCCGCCTTATTTTGCGGGGAATGAAAGTTCAGAATAAGATAATTCAGTATAAAAGCATGTGACCAATAGCGTTCAGAGCGATAGTACATTAGGCAATAACTCTATGGCCAATTGCCTTCTTACCTCTAGCGCCGTTATCAGTCACGCATTAGTTTAAAAAGACGTGAAAGCGTAAAGGTGTTAAACAAAAGGGAAAATAGCCCTTCATTCCTCCTCCTAAAGGAGGAGTCAAATCACTCCGCTGTTGCATAGGCATCGACATCCCCCCTAGCTATGCTAATCCTAACGAATAGTCTGAAACAGACCATTTATGGCCTACATGCAACTAGGAACCGTTATGAATAATAATATGCCAATTAAAAAACTTGCCTTATCTATGCTGGTTTGTGCAAGTGCGTTAACTCCTGTCCATGCTGTTGTCACCGACAAAGATATTCAAAATGACCACGTTACCACTGATGACGTAGTGACGTATGGAATGGGCTTGAAAGCTCAGCGCTACAGCCCGCTCACCGCCATCAACCGCGATACAGTAGAAGAAGTACGTCCCGTGTGGGCGTTTTCATTAGGTGGTGAAAAGCAGCGGGGTCAAGAATCGCAGCCTCTGGTAAAAGATGGCGTGATGTATGTAACCGGATCTTACTCTCGTGTGTGGGCCATCGATGCGAGAACTGGTGAAGAGCTATGGCAATATGAAGCGCGTTTGCCAGACGGCATTATGCCTTGCTGTGACGTGATAAACCGTGGCGTTGCGCTTTACGATAATCTGGTCATATTTGGCACCTTGGATGCCAAGTTAGTAGCACTGGATAAAGACACGGGCAAAACTGTTTGGAAGAAAAAAGTTGAAGACTACCGAGCGGGCTACGCCATTACTGCAGCGCCTATTGTAGTTGACGGAAAAGTCATTACAGGGATTTCCGGTGGTGAGTTCGGGATCGTCGGTAAAGTGTATGCTTACGACGCGAAGTCTGGCAAACAGCTATGGGTTAGACCTACCGTTGAAGGGCACATGGGGTACTTATGGAAAGACGGTAAGAAAACCGAAAATGGTATTTCAGGCGGCGCGCCAGGTAAAACATGGCCTGCTGATTTATGGAAAACCGGTGGTGCAGCAACGTGGCTAGGTGGTACTTACGACTCAGATACAGGCTTGCTATTCTTCGGTACGGGTAACCCTGCACCGTGGAACTCTCACCTACGTCCGGGCGATAACTACTTCTCGTCGTCGCGCTTAGCTATCGACCCTAATACAGGCAAAATTGTGTGGCACTTCCAAACCACACCACACGATGGCTGGGACTTCGATGGCGTAAACGAGCTTATCTCGTTTGATTACCAGGAAAACGGCAAGACAGTGAAAGCGGCGGCAACCGCCGACAGAAACGGCTTTTTCTACGTCCTTAACCGCGAAAACGGTGACTTCATTCGCGGCTTCCCGTTTGTTGATAAATTAAACTGGGCAAAGGGACTGGATGAAAAAGGTCGACCTATCTACATTGAAGAAAATCGCCCAGGAAGCCCAGCGCAATCAGCTGATGGTAAACAAGGTGCACAGGTCGTAGCGCGTCCTGCGTTCTTAGGTGGTAAAAACTGGATGCCAATGGCCTATTCAAAGGATACTGAACTCTTTTATGTGCCTTCAAACGAATGGGAAATGGATATCTGGAACGAGCCTACCTCTTACAAAAAAGGTGCAGCGTACCTTGGTGCGGGTTTCACCATCAAATCAGTGAATGAGGACTTTATCGGCGTACTTAAAGCGATTGACCCCAAAACAGGTAAAACCGTTTGGCGCTATAACAACTTCTCTCCGCTTTGGGGCGGCGTGTTAACCACAGGTGGTGGTCTGGTTTGGGCCGGTAACCCTGAAGGTTATCTTATGGCCTTTGACGACAAAACTGGCGAAATGGTTTACAAGTTCCAAACTGGCTCAGGTATTGTTGGCTCTCCAGTGACATGGGAAATGGATGGTGAGCAGTACATCTCTGTACTATCAGGATGGGGCGGCGCAGTGCCATTATGGGGCGGTGAAGTTGCAAAACGCGTGAAGCACTTCAACCAAGGCGGCACCGTGTGGACGTTTAAATTGCCCAAGCGCTATCAGCAGGTGGCAAAAAACTAACCTTAGCTGAGCAGTATATAGTGATTAATACATGGCCAGCGCCTAGGTGCGCTGGCCTTTTTTTCTTCACCTATTCATTTACCTGTTAGCAAGGTAAGTCTTCATCATTCTTATGGGCGTTATTTCGACTCTGACTTTAGCACTAACGTTGAAGCAGCTATTGTAAAGCTTGCGCTTTCAGTGGCTATCATTGTGGCCTCCTACCAAAGGAGGAGCCTTTCAAAACCAAAGTAGAGTTACCCCTTATTTCCTCGTACGTATACTTAATTCATAGTCTTTTGAGGATGTATGAATTATGAAAACAAAAATATCGATGTTGTTTGCGGCACTCGTGGTGACTGGCTTGTCTGGCCACGTGCTTGCACATGGAAATGTTATCCCTCAAGGAGCAGATAGCTCAGCTATGCCGCCAATCACTGATGGCGATGAGTCTGAAAATGGCTGGGTGTTTGAAAACCCATATCGAAGCCTTGATGAAGAAACCAAAACGAAGGTCATCAAGTTTGGTGAGTCAGCTTATGCAAATAACTGTGCAGGTTGTCACGGCTTGCACGCGCAGTCTGGCGGAATAAACCCAGACCTTCGTGAACTCGACCCAGAAAGTTTTGAAGACGACGAATGGTTCGTTGAGCGCTTGCGTTTTGGCTCGGCGAAAGGCATGCCTGCACTTGGCGGTATTCCTGAAGGTCAAACCGATCCTATCTTAGACCAAGAGACACTTTGGGCTATTAAAACCTACGTTGAAGCACGTCGCGTTGTGGCCATTGAAGAGGGTGAGATCGAAGCAGATTAGGGCGACGTCTGTTACGCCTTTTTCGCCGGGTTAACGTCGAGTTACCCGGCGCTTTTCGTTTCCAATACCGTCTAACAACACATCAATAGCTTCACTCTTCACTGTTTATAAACTTAAAATGCGCTTAACAAAGGCGTATTTTCATCACACCAGCTGTAGTTTACTTAATATTCCAAAGGCGAGGGCGGTAATAGGCAGAGATGCCAATGTGCTCACTGCGATGATACTTGCCGCCAAACGATAATCACCGCCTAAGTTTCTAACCATGACATAGCTTGCTGCAGCAGTAGGTGAAATGGCGAGAAGAAGAACAATGCCCAGCTCCATACCTCTAAATCCAAAAGCATAAGCAAACGCGACTAATATGGTGGGATAAACCACGCATTTACTGGTTGTGCTAAGCACAATGTTAAACCAGTCACTGGAGAATGAGCGGAACTGTAGGGAAGCTCCGGTACAAATAAGTGCAAGTGGCAGTGTTAGCTGCGCAAAGTATTCACCGGTTTTTATCAAGGTGGTGGGCAATTGCCATTCGAAGTAAGAGAAGGGGAGCGCTGCCGCGATAGAAAGAATCAGCGGGTTTTTCGCCATGCCAGTAACTTGACCCAACAAAGAACGCGACGTGCCTTGATAAAAATTAAGAACAAAGACAGACAATACGTTAAACAATATAGTAATACACCCCATATAGACCGAGGCTACAGCAAGCCCTTCTTGCCCATAGGTATTGGCACAATAAGCAAGGCCAATAATGCCCATATTGGCTCTGAAACCGCCTTGTACAACCACACCTCTGGCTTTGTACGGATGTACGGTCAGATGAGAGGTAATCATCAGAGCGGCAAAAACAATGAGCGTGCCCATAACTCCAACGCCTATCAGCGATAGGTTGGCGGCTTTAGAAAAGTCTGCTCGCGCTATCGATAAAAATAATAGCGCAGGGAGCGCAACGTTAAATACCAGTTTAGATCCAGCTTCTATAAACCCTTCATTGAGCCATTTAATGCGAAAAAATAGCCATCCCATTAACAGAAGGATCAAAACAGGAATCAGCGTGCTGGTAATAAAACTAAGCATAAAAGATACGTAAGCCTTTACATGTGGAAACGAAACAACATAAAAACGCATTTGTAGAATATTGATGAATTTAACCTATTCACAAACGGTTTTGATAAGCGTAACTTAATATTTATATAAGAAAGGGTTGCCGATACAAAAGCTTGCCCTGTGTTTAAAAGCCCCTATTCAAAAGAATTGATGTATGAAAGCACTTCTTTTATTTATTGGTTTTGTAATAGTTAATTGCTTGTGGGGCGGGCTCTCTCACGCTTACGCTAAAAGTACTGCGTCTTTAGATAAAATGCAGTTAGTTAACGACAAGCTGTGGATGTATTACGAGGAAGGTAGTCAGCTTACTGCTGAAGACATCCTGACTAAATATCAGCAGAATACACTTATAAAAAATACTAAAGGGCGCGTTAGTTATGGGTTCACTGGTAACACGGTTTGGGGGGGCTGTTGAATTAGATTCATATAGTGTTCTTGTTACTCATATTGCTAAAAATAGCCCAATAAAAGTCGCTGAAGAAATTAAAGGGCAAGTTAGGGGCTCTGACATTACCTTTCGCTGGGGCGGAGAAGAGTTTTTGGTATTTTTGCCCCATACTCGGGTGCATTACGCCAAGCAAATTGCCAAGAATCTCCGCGTACACCTTTTCACCCACGACATCAACAAATTCATACGAGTGACAGTAAGTATAGGTGTGGCAGGAACCTCGCCAGGCGAAGAGGATATAAATATTCTCATTAAACAGTCAGACCAAGCCTTGTACCTAGCGAAAGCAAAAGGTCGAAACAAAGTGGTGATTTGGGAGGAAGATTCAGAATAAGAGGAAGTAACAAAGAGGAGAAATAAAGGGAAGTATCTAGGGCCTGTTGACCTTTGGTGTACGAATTTTGGTCTAAATGGAAGCCTTTTAATCGCGAAACAGTCCTGCAAGC